>NZ_LKGQ01000008.1:0-134550 GCF_001401785.1 Pseudoalteromonas sp. P1-16-1b
ATGTGAAAGTAGGACATTACCAGGCTCCAAATACAAGAAAGCCCGATTCGAAAGAGTCGGGCTTTTTTACGTCTGCAGAAAAGTGAAAAACAAATGTAAAAGGTTAAAGGTATTAGGCTAAAGGAAGATAATTGATCAGAGCCGATTCCAGGACATGCTACTTTGCTGTCGCTTCGAAGTAGCACACCGACTCCAAATGTAAGAGAAGTGCAAAGCATCCGGCTTTAGGTAAAATAAGCCCTGCTTTACGCTGACCTCCTATTAACTTCTCTTGTATGGTTATCCTCGTTATATAAAATTAATAGCTCCTTAAATAAAGCCTTATAGATTACATAACTATGTTTTACTTGAAAAAGAATTTATAAAGCCCAAAATGAAATTAAGTATTCTTATTAAATTGAGCTGTTTATGTCATTACTACTAACGCCACCTAAGTGCGAGCAATTGACCTATTTGTCAAAACAAATAAAAGGGTATGAAGAACAAGCAGTCCATACTACCGGCGCAGACCTTTACACGCTGATGCAGCGTGCCGCGCAGGCTGTTTTTTGCTGTTGGAAAACCTTTAATGCAAAACAAACGTTAGTTATTACAGGTAATGGAAATAATGCTGGAGATGGTTATGAGGTAGCTCGGTTAATCAAACAAGCAGATCGGCATGTAGTTGTTTGCGCGATTAATCCGAATAAAGCCTTATCCGGAGATGCAGCAAAAGCACAAAAGCAATGGATTGATGCCGGTGGTGAAATTTGTAACTTTAGCGCTGATGCACTCGATGAGTGTGATGTGATAATTGATGCATTACTCGGCACTGGTCTTGAGAATACGGTACGCGATAATGTTGCTACTATTATTAAAGCGGTAAATGAAAGCACTAAACCTATACTGAGTATTGATGTGCCGTCAGGTATTAATGCAGATACAGGCTGTCCTCAAGGAACAGCCATTATGGCCACCAAAACAATGACATTAGTTGGGATAAAGCAAGGACTCACCACGGCTAAAGGAAAGCAGCATGCCGGGCAGTTGTATTTCGACGAGTTAGGTATTGGCGAGCAATTTATGAAACTAGCCACCCCTTCTGCTCAGATTATCAATATAGACTGCTTTAAACCTTTGCCTGAGCGCTCAGTGAGTAGCCATAAAGGTAGTCATGGAAAATTATTATGTATAGGAGGAAACCACGGCTCTGCAGGAGCTATTAGATTAAGTGCTGAAAGTGGATTAAGGTCTGGTGCTGGAATGGTAAAAGTGTATACCCATGAACATGCCGTTTTACCTGTGAGCATTGGGCGACCAGAGCTTATGGTAACTAGTGAACATTTGGATGATGCTTTAGCATGGTCAACGTGTGTAGTTATCGGTCCAGGTTTAGGCCAAGATGAATGGGCCCAAAAAACCTTTGAGCAGGCAATCCGTTATTGCCAGCAAAACAATATCCCTACTGTTATTGATGCAGACGCCTTAAACTTATTAGCTAAGCAATCATCTTCTCATAAATTAAATAATACCGTGCTAACGCCTCATCCTGCAGAGGCTGCACGGTTATTAAACTTAACTACCTCTGAGGTTGAGTCTGATCGTTTTTATTATGCTCGACAATGTGCGACCAACTTCGCAGCGACCTCTATTTTAAAGGGCGCAGGTACGCTAATCGATAATACCGAGCATACTTGGATATGTGAAAATGGTAACCCTGGTTTGGCTGTAGGAGGAAGTGGTGATGTGCTTAGTGGTATAGTTGGGGCGTTAATGGCTCAAGGATTAAATACCAGTGAGGCAGCATGTTATGGCGTTGTGTTACATGCAAAGGCGGGTGATAGAGCCTGTGAACAATCAGGGCAAAGAGGAATGTTAGCCAGTGATTTATTTGCGCATGTAAGAGCACTGATCAATCATAAATAGTAAAAGCAGCAATGACTGGCTGTGCCAGCTAATGTCTTCGCTGCTTGTTTTGGCTACTATCTGTGAAGCTCACCAGCTCTTTCAGGCTGATAAGTAACTTCTTTGATGGTTACTGTTACTAATCCACCGCCAGGCTTTGGCCATTCAATTTGATCACCTTGTGAAAGGCCAAGTAATGCACTACCTATAGGGGCTAAGATTGATATTTTGTCGCCAATTGAATCAATATTTTTTGGGTAAACAAGCGTTAAAGTAAACTCTTCGCCTGTAGATTCAACAACAAAGTTCACAGTTGAATTCATGGTTACCACGGTTGAGGGAACTTCGTGCGGCTCAACTATGCTGGCTCGTGCAAGTTCTGCTTCAAGTTCTTTTTCACCCGCAAAGCTGTTTGCAGGCAACGACTCCATCAGTGCATACAACCTATCTGCATCCAGCGATGAAATGATAATTTCAGGTTTTGTATTCAACTTAATATCCTTAATCATGTTAAATAAAATTTACTCTGGTATAGCTTGCAGGAACTCAGTTGCATTGGAATACACTGAGTTAATTTTATTGTTGTTTAGTGAATTTATTTTATTTCTATTACTAAAAACCCAGCCGAAGCTGGGTTTTTATTTGAGCTAAGTGTTTAGGGGATGATTACATCATGCCGCCCATTCCACCCATGCCGCCCATGCCACCCATATCAGGTGCACCAGCTGCTTCTTCTTTAGGAATTTCAGCAACCATAGCCTCTGTAGTGATCATTAGACCAGCAATCGATCCTGCAAATTGTAATGCAGAGCGCGTTACTTTCGTTGGATCTAGGATACCCATTTCAATCATGTCGCTGTATTCGCCAGTGGCTGCATTGTAACCGTAGTTACCTTCTCCGCCTTTAACTGCGTTAATAACAACTGATGCTTCATCGCCTGCGTTTGTAACGATTTGACGAAGTGGTGCTTCCATCGCACGAAGTGCCACTTTAATACCGTGGTTTTGGTCTTCATTGTCGCCAAGTAGCTCAACTAGCTTGCTAGCAGCACGTACTAATGCAACACCACCACCTGGTACTACACCTTCTTCAACCGCTGCGCGAGTTGCATGTAAGGCATCTTCAACACGGTCTTTTTTCTCTTGCATTTCAATTTCAGTAGCGGCACCTACTTTGATTACAGCAACACCGCCAGCTAACTTAGCCATGCGCTCTTGTAGCTTTTCTTTATCGTAGTCTGAAGTCGCTTCTTCAATTTGTGCTTTGATTTGAGCAACACGACCGTTGATACCGTCTTCTTCACCAGCACCATCAATGATTGTTGTGTCATCTTTAGTGATTACTACGCGCTTAGCTGTACCTAAGTCTTCAACTGTTGCTTTTTCAAGTTCAAGGCCGATTTCTTCAGAAATTACAGTACCGCCAGTTAATACCGCGATATCCTGTAGCATTGCTTTACGACGATCGCCAAAGCCAGGTGCTTTAACCGCTGATACTTTTACAATACCACGCATGTTATTCACTACTAGTGTCGCTAACGCTTCACCTTCAAGGTCTTCTGCGATGATTAGTAGAGGCTTGCTTGCTTTTGCAACCGCTTCTAATGTTGGTAATAATTCACGGATGTTAGATATTTTTTTATCTACAAGTAAGATAAATGGGTTATCTAGTTCAACTGCGCCTTTTTCAGCGTTGTTGATGAAGTATGGAGATAAGTAACCACGGTCAAACTGCATGCCTTCTACAACATCTAGTTCGTTTTCAAGTGATTGACCTTCTTCAACAGTGATAACACCAGTATTACGGCCTACTTTTTCCATTGCATCAGCAATAATTTCACCAATCTCTTTATCAGAGTTAGCTGAAATAGTACCTACTTGTGCAATTGCTTTAGTATCAGAACATGGAACCGAAAGAGCTTTAAGTTCTGCTGTTGCAGCAATGATTGCTTTATCAATACCGCGCTTAAGATCCATTGGGTTCATACCCGCAGCAACCGCTTTAAGACCTTCGTTAACAATAGATTGAGCAAGCACGGTTGCGGTAGTGGTACCGTCACCAGCAGCATCATTTGCTTTAGACGCTACTTCTTTAACCATTTGTGCGCCCATGTTCTCAAACTTGTCTTCAAGTTCGATTTCTTTAGCTACAGATACACCATCTTTAGTGATTACTGGAGAGCCAAATGATTTGTCTAGTACAACGTTACGACCTTTAGGGCCCAATGTTACTTTTACTGCGTTTGCTAAAATGTTTACGCCAGTTAGCATTTTTGCACGTGCGTCGCCTGCAAACAGTACTTCTTTTGCTGCCATGTTTAATTTCCTCTAAATTCTTAAAATGTGTGTTAAACGAAAAGTAGGTTTAGCCTACAATGCCTAAAATATTATCTTCACGCATGATCAGGTATTCTTGACCTTCGATCTTTTCAGTTTTTTCAACATATGAGCCAAATAACACAGTGTCACCGGCTTTCACTTCTAACGCGCGAACGTCACCGTTTTCTAAAACGCGACCATTACCTACGGCAACAACTTCTCCACGAGTTGATTTTTCAGCTGCAGAGCCAGTTAATACAATACCGCCAGCAGACTTGGTTTCTTCTTCTAGACGCTTGATGATTACGCGATCTTGTAAAGGACGAATGTTCATGTTTTTAGTTCTCCTAACAGTTTCTGAACAGTACAGAAAAAAGTGTATCTAATTTGCTTTCATTAATGGGGGTAGAGTGAAAAATTCCAAGAGAAAAAATGATAAATTTTTAATCTTTTCGCTCGTATTCACCATCTATAGTATTGGGACGGTTTTCATCTTGCTCATGATGCATTGATTGATGAGGTTGTGAAAATCCTGAAGTACCTGTTTGATGCATACTAGCGCTCATTCTCACCGTTGCTTGGCTGGCAAGCCCTGCGGCTAATTTATTGCGAATAGCTGGAGTAAGAAGTAGTAGGCCAAATACATCCGTCATAATGCCGGGTGTTAATAAAAGTACGCCAGCAATAATCACACAAATACCCGTAAACAACTCTTTAGCCGGCATTTGCCCTTGAGCCATTTGCACTTGTACGTTTTGTAGTGCGCCCATTCCTTGCTGTTTCACCATTTTCGCACCCACAATCGCGGTTAGTACCACTAAAGCAATTGTTGCGAAGCCACCTATCACGTCACTAACCTGAATTAGTAAGGCAATTTCAATAATAGGAATGATGATAAACAGCAAAAATAAAATTCTAAACATAAGACTCTCTAAAAAAATGACACTTATTAAGGTGCTAATGAAATATAAGTGAGGGTTGTCGGGTCTATTTTCAAGCTAATAAGAGTAAGTAATAAACTTTAATGTAAGTAAAGTTGCAGGTGGCGGGTCTAAATCAATTTACTGCAAAGACCCAAAATGTAGACAGAGTTCGTGTCTACACATTACACCCGCTATCAGCTACTATGGGGCTAGACCCCCGTAAACAAGTAAAGGTTCACTATGACAACGCAATTTAAACTTATTTTTACCACTTGCAAAGATAACGATGAAGCCCGTTTATTGGCTATGGCGCTAATAGAAAAGAAACTAGCCGCTTGTGTAAATATTTTACCGGCCATGAGTTCTATTTACATATGGGAAGGTGAAGTAGCCGAGGCAACTGAAGTAAAGCTACTAATTAAAACAAAGGCTGACAAAATGAACGATGTATTTTTAACCTTAAAAGATCTTCACAGCTACGAAGTACCAGAAATACAAGTTGTTGATGTGGCAACGGGTAACTTGGCTTACTTTAATTGGATGGATGAGGTGCTTCATTAATGCGCTTTATTTTATTTTTTTTATTAGGCGTTTTAATGGCGCCTGCTTGGGCAACACAAAATACCCTTGAGGATTTTCTCAAACCTACTCAGCACACATTTTTACCGGTCAATGAAGCGTTTGTATTTGATTTTGACCAGCAAGGCAGCACGTTATTTGTTGGTTGGGATATCGCTGATGACTATTATCTATATAAAGACAAAATAGAAATTATTGCCAAAGGTGCCAGCATTGAAGTGCCTGAGTTGGGCTCTGGTGAAATAATTGAAGATGAGTTTTTTGGCAAAACTGAGGTGTTTTTTAATTCTATCAGCGTTATTAGCAAGTTGAGTAATATCAGTGAAGATGGCGTTGTTAAGGTGCGTTATCAAGGTTGTGCAAAAGCAGGGCTGTGTTATCCACCTGAAATCATCAGCATTCCATTAAGTGTACTGGCAAGTGAAACTAATACTAATGAAAATACAGCAGCAAGTAGTGCATTTGCGGCACTTAGCCAACCTGTAGAAAAACCTGTTACTACAGCAACACCCGAGAAAGAGCTCACCTTTACAGAGCAGTTAGCTAGCCAAAGCTTAATGGTTAATTTAGCTATATTTTTTGCTGTGGGCGTAGGTTTGGCATTTACACCTTGTGTATTTCCGATGTTTCCTATTTTATCTAGCTTAATTGCGGGTCAAAAGAACCTGTCTACCAAAAAAGCATTTGCCCTATCATTTGTTTATATTCAAGGTATGGCGGTTACCTATGCCGCATTGGGGTTAGTGGTTGCTGCATTAGGCGGACAAGTACAAGGTTACTTACAGCACCCATATGTATTGATAAGTTTTAGTTTGCTGTTTGTATTGTTGGCTATGTCGATGTTCGGTTGGTACGAAATAAAGTTACCCAGCGGCATAATGAACAAGCTAACCCAAGTGAGTAACAATCAAAAAGGCGGTAACTACATTGGGGTATTCCTGATGGGGGTTTTATCAGGGCTTATTGCATCACCTTGTACCACTGCGCCTTTATCAGCCGCATTATTATTTGTGGCACAAAGCGGCGATTACTTAGTCGGTGGACTAACGCTTTATGTACTTAGCCTAGGAATGGGTTTACCGTTGTTACTCCTTGGTACATCGGGAGGTAAGTTATTACCGAAAGCTGGCGGATGGATGGAACAAGTTAAAACCTTATTTGGTTTTATTATGTTAGTTGTGCCACTTATTTTGTTAGAGCGAATTATCGATATCGAGATAATTTTACTATTAGCAGGTCTATTAGCTATCGCCACAGCGCTTTATTTTCATCATTGGCAAAGCGCCCAAGCACAAGGTAAATTAAAAACCTTATTGTGGGTTATTGCTGTTTTATTAGTGCTTACGGGCTTTAATTTAACCAAAAATTATTTTTGGCCAACACAAAACGTGAGCTTGCAAACAACCACGCAAAGCAATGAGTTTAAGCACGTTGCTAACTTAGCCGAGTTGAAGCAAGCAGTTTCACAAGCAAATAGTGAGGGTCGTATGGTAATGGTGGACTTATACGCTGACTGGTGTGTAGCGTGTAAAGAGTTTGAGCATTACACATTTCCTGACCCGCAAGTGCAAAGTGAGTTTAGTCATTATCAACTGATTCAAATTGACTTAACCCAAAGCGATAATGAAACAATTGAGCTAATGGAAGCATATTCAGTGTTTGGTTTACCGAGTATTTTATTCTTCAATACTCAAGGTGAAGAGTTAAGTACACAACGTGTAACTGGCTTTTTAAATGCAGATGATTTTGCTAAGCACCTAGCTGCAGTGCGTGCCAGCGCTGAATAACCATTCTATATGGCACAACATTATATTAATGTTGTGCCATATCACTTCCCTCAAAGTATGTCCCCAGAATAGAGATTAGACCAGTATTTTGCTGCTATTTACTTCGAAATCACTATAATAGTTGGTTAACGTGAGAAATTGTTGCTATCTTACTTTTTTCTGCTTACTTTTTAGAGAAAAACTAGTTAGTAACCGCTTAACTCATTACTTATAGGATATATCGCGTATTATGGCTGCAAAATTAAAGATTTTAGTTATAAATGGCCCAAATTTAAACATGCTAGGAAAGCGTGAACCTGATAAGTACGGTTCGCATTCTTTAGAGCATATTATGAGCGAGTTAAACAGCGCTGCTAATAGTTTAGGTGTGGCATTAACGCATTTCCAAAGTAATAGTGAGCAAGCGCTCATTGAACGCATTCATGATGCTTGGCAAGCGGTTGATTACATAATAATTAACCCAGCAGCATTTACGCACACAAGCGTCGCATTACGTGATGCATTGCTAAGTGTTGATATTCCGTTCTTTGAAGTGCACTTAAGTAATGTGCATGCACGTGAAACGTTTCGCCATCATTCTTATTTTTCTGATGTGGCGCAAGGCGTTATTTGTGGATTAGGTGCAATGGGTTATCACGCTGCTTTAAATGCAGCAGTCAGCCGATTGCAAAACTCAAACTAAATTTAAACTAACAAACTAATAGGCGGGCCGTTTATGGATATTCGCAAGATCAAAAAACTAATTGAATTAGTAGAAGAATCAGGTATTGCAGAACTAGAAATCACTGAAGGTGAAGAATCAGTACGTATTAACCGTAACAACATGAGTGCCGGTCCTGCGTACGCGCAATTTGCACCACAGCAATACGCTCCAGCACCGGCTCCAGTAGCGGCTGCACCATCAGCACCTGCGGCCGTGGAATCTGAAGCACCTGCAGGGCCTACAGGTCATCAAGTTAAGTCTCCTATGGTAGGTTCTTTTTATGCAGCAGCTTCTCCAGAAGCACCAGCATATGTTGAAGTGGGCTCTCAGGTTAAAGTTGGCGACACACTATGTATCGTTGAAGCAATGAAGATGATGAACCAAATTGAGTCAGATAAAGCCGGTACAGTAAAAGCTATTTTAGTAGAAAACGGCGAGCCAGTAGAATTTGATCAACCTTTATTCATCATTGAATAATAGCGCAACGTAAAAGGCCAACTCTCATGTTAGATAAAGTAGTCATTGCAAACCGAGGTGAAATTGCACTTCGTATATTGCGCGCCTGCAAAGAGCTTGGGATCAAAACGGTTGCTGTGCATTCAACGGCGGATCGCGATCTTAAGCATGTATTGCTAGCAGATGAAACCATCTGTATTGGTAAACCTGCAGCAACTGAAAGTTACTTAGACATTCCACGCATTATTGCCGCAGCAGAAATTACTGATGCGGTCGCTATCCACCCAGGTTATGGTTTTCTTGCAGAAAATGCAGATTTTGCCGACCAAGTTGAGCAAAGCGGTTTTGTATTTATCGGTCCTCGTGGCGACACTATTCGTCTAATGGGCGATAAAGTATCGGCAATCGAAGCGATGCGTAAAGCGGGTGTTCCGTGTGTACCAGGTTCTGATGGTCCGGTATCGGATGATAAAGAGCGCAACATGCAAATTGCTAAGCGTATTGGTTACCCGGTAATTATTAAAGCAGCTGGTGGTGGCGGTGGCCGTGGTATGCGTGTTGTTCGCAACGAAGCTGAGTTAATCAATTCAATTGCGCTAACGCAACAAGAAGCGAAACAGTTCTTTGGCAACAGCATGGTTTACATGGAGAAATTCCTTGAAAACCCACGCCACATTGAAGTACAAGTATTGGCCGACGGTCAAGGCAATGCGGTTCACTTAGGCGAGCGTGATTGTTCAATGCAACGTCGTCACCAAAAAGTAGTGGAAGAGGCGCCAGCGCCAGGTATTACTGCAGAAGTACGTAAGTTCATTGGTGAGCGTTGTACACGCGCATGTATCGAAATTGGTTATCGTGGTGCGGGTACGTTTGAGTTTTTATACGAGAACGGTGAGTTTTACTTCATTGAAATGAACACCCGCATTCAGGTTGAGCACCCAGTAACTGAAATGGTCACCGGTGTTGATTTAATCAAAGAGCAATTAAAAATTGCCGCTGGTCAGCCTTTATCATTCACTCAAGAAGATGTGGTTATTCGTGGCCATGCTATTGAGTGTCGTATTAATGCTGAAGATCCAGAAACCTTTATTCCATCACCTGGTAAAATTACCCGTTTTCATCCAGCTGGTGGCTTAGGTATTCGTTGGGACAGCCATATTTACGCTGACTACACCGTTCCTCCACATTACGATTCAATGATTGGCAAGCTAATTACTTACGGTGAAAACCGTGATGTAGCTATTGCCCGTGCACGTAATGCACTTAATGAACTCGTTATCGATGGTATTAAAACCAACACCCCACTGCATAAGCGTATTCTTGCAGATGAAAACTTCAAAAATGGTGGTACAAATATCCACTATCTTGAGAAGAAATTAGGGCTGTAAAGTCTATGCTAATTAAAAACCGGCTTAAGCCGGTTTTTTTATCTTTAAAAAAGAGGCAGTATCACCTTAAATAAATAATCTGGTATGATTAACAAATATGCGCTTTTCGTAAATTTTGAGGTAATCATGTCGTGTAGTTTTAATTTTCATTTAGTCGATGAAAATGCCACTGTTGCTATGGGTAATAAATTAGCTGCCATAATAGAACAGGGCGCAGTTATTTATTTGCATGGTGATTTGGGGGCAGGTAAAACGACATTTACTCGCGGTATAGTGCAAGGTTTTGGTCATACAGGTAAGGTTAAAAGTCCCACTTATACACTTGTTGAGCCCTACGAACTTGCGCGTGGCAATGTTTATCATTTTGATTTATATCGATTAGGTGACCCTGAAGAGCTTGAATTTATGGGGATTCGTGATTATTTTTCAGCAACGGCAATTTGTATTGTTGAGTGGCCGGAAAAAGGTGGAGAATTTATCCCTGTTCCCGATCTAAATGCTACGCTAAGTTATGTAGGTGACGAGCGTAAAATTGTTATTAACAGCGCGAGTGAGCGTGGTGTAGCAATTGTCGAAAAACTAAATAATAGATAATAAAATAGTTAAGGCAGTGATTATCAAAATGAGTCGTGGTTTAGTTAAACTTTTTATTTACCTCATGGTTTTTACAGTGAGCTTGCCATTGTGGGCGCAAAACACTATTAATAGTGTGCGTGTTTGGCCATCACCTGATAGCACTCGGGTGGTGTTTGACCTCGACGATAAACCCGACTTTAGTTACTTTATGTTAAAAAACCCAAGCCGTTTAGTCGTTGATTTAGAAAATACGGATGAGTTGAAAACATTGCCAGGTGTGCCATCAAAGCACCAAATAGTTAGTAAGTTACGCTACTCAAAACCTAAAAATAAACACAGCGTGCGTTTAGTGTTTGAGTTAAGCGGACCGGTCAAGCCTGTGGTATTTGCGTTGGCACCTACGGTGCCTTATAAAAACAGGTTAGTGGTCGACTTATACGACAAGAGTCAATCTCAAGGGGCGGTCAGTCCGGCACAAACGGCAGCTAAAAAACGCCAGTTAAGCCAAGAACGCGACATTGTTATTGCCATTGATGCAGGCCATGGTGGTGAAGATCCAGGCTCCATTGGCCCTTCAGGTACTTACGAAAAAGACATCACTTTACAAATTGCCAAGCGTTTAGAGCGCATGATTGATGCTGAGCGCGGTATGATTTCGCGTATGGTTCGTAGTGGCGATTACTTTGTAAAACTTAATACACGTACTAATCGTGCTCGCCAGAAAAAAGCCGATTTTTTTGTTTCTATTCATGCTGATGCGTTTACCAGTCCAGGACCCAATGGGGCTTCGGTATGGGTGTTGTCGTTGCGACGCGCCAATTCGGAAATTGGTAAATGGATTGAGGATAAAGAAAAGCACTCTGAGTTACTTGGCGGGGCCGCTGATGTTATTAAAGATGCTGCTAATGAAAAGTACTTAGCGCAAGCCTTGCTTGATATGTCGATGGATCATTCAATGAAAACAGGGCTTAATGTTGCAGATGAAGTAATAAAAGAATTAAGAAAAGTAGCAAAAATGCATAAAAAGGCACCGCAACATGCCAGCCTTGCAGTATTAAAGTCGCCAGATATTCCGTCTATTTTAGTTGAAACTGGGTTTATCTCTAATCCTCGTGAAGAGCGACTGCTTAAAAGCGCCAATCACCAAGAGCGTTTGGCTAAAGCCATGTTTACCTCAATTAAAAATTACTATTTGCGCAACCCACCCGACGACTCTCTGTTTGCGTCATTAAAGTCTCAATACCCAACAAAGCACAAGGTACGTCCGGGAGAGTCATTGAGTATGTTGGCAGGGCGATATGGTGTCAGTATTAATCAAATTAAACAGGTTAATAAGCTCAGTTCAAATACGCTATTTATTGGTCAAGAACTTGATATTCCTCAGAGTTAATTTTAAAAGCGCACAACATTTAGGGTTTTTATGAGTATTGAAATATTACCTGCGCGCTTGGCAAACCAGATTGCGGCGGGTGAAGTTGTTGAGCGTCCTGCATCGGTGGTTAAAGAGTTAGTAGAAAATAGCCTAGATGCAGGCGCGACACGTATTCAAATAGATATTGAGCGCGGTGGTCATAAGCTGATTCGAATTCGTGATAATGGCTCAGGGATTGCAAAAGAGGAGCTCACATTAGCGCTCTCTCGCCATGCTACCAGTAAACTAAAGTCGCTAGACGACTTAGAAAATATTTGTTCTCTAGGCTTTAGAGGCGAAGCTCTCGCGTCCATTAGCTCGGTATCTCGCTTAACTTTAAGCTCTAAGCCCGAACAGCAAGAAGCTGCTTGGCAAGCCTTTGCACAAGGCCGAGATATGGCCGTGGAGGTAAAGCCTGTGGCACATCCCAGCGGTACTACAATTGAAGTAAAAGACTTATTTTTTAATACCCCAGCACGGCGTAAGTTTTTACGTACCGAAAAAACCGAGTTTAGCCATATTGATGAGCTTATAAAGCGGATTGCGCTGAGTCGCTTTGATGTATCAATTACGTTAACTCATAACGAAAAAGTAGTACGGCAATATCGCGCTAAAACCGATCCTGCTCAAGCGATTACACGAGTTGCCCAAGTCGCGGGTAAAGCGTTTGCTGAACAGGGACTACATATCCAATCAGGCGAATCAGGGCTGCAACTACATGGTTGGGTGTTGCCAGTTGGCTCGGCCAATACCACACAGTACACCTATGTAAATAATCGTATGATGCGCGATAAACTTATTTTGCACGCTATTCGCCAAGCATTTGAAGAGGTCAGTGGTGAGCAAGAGTTACCTGGGTTTGTGATTTATATTGATATAGATCCACGTCAAGTAGATGTGAACGTACATCCTGCTAAACATGAGGTGCGTTTTCATCAAGGGCGTTTAGTACACGACTTTATTTTACAAGCTATCAAACAAGTTGTTGTGCCCCTGCAAACTGAATTTTCAAGCCCCTGCGCAGTTCATGATAATAGCCCACCAGTAGCAGCGTTTAATTCACTCAATACTGCCAGTAGCGAACCGTTTGATTATCCTAAGTCATCATTACAGCCTAGCCGGTCATCTTCAACGCATGGCACTACTTATAGTGGTGCAAATCAACGAGCAGGTAATCAACAACGTGCTGAAAGTCGAAATTACCATGACGTAAATGCGTTTTATCAAGGTGTGAGTGAGCAGCAAGCACATCACTTTGATAATCCAGCACCATTTGTGCAATCAGATGAGACTCAAGTATCAGATACAGCGCTTCGTACTGTCGATATAATAACCATTGAACAGGGCGCTTGTGTGTTTAATGATGAAAACCAACTTTATTGTGCACACTTTAAATATGCGCTAGCGGATGATTGGCTTGCACAAATTAAAGAGCAAGGCAGCCTTGAGGGCAAAGCATTGTTATTACCCGTACGGGTCAATGTGTCAAAACAAGATATCGAACTGCTGGCTACGCAACAATCATGGTTTACTTTGCTTGGCTTTGAAGTTTTAATTGAAAAACAATTTGTTATGGTTAAGAAGTTGCCTGTTTGCTTGTACTTACTTGACGTGAGTGCCGCAGTCGATGCCTTACTTGATGGGTGTAAAGCTCAGTTAGAAAGTATTGATCAGTGGCTAGCGTGGCAGGTAAATGTAATACCTACACGGTTCTATGCCAGTAAAGCCTTTGCAGTACAGCAAACTCGCTTACAAAATAATGCGCAAACAATTGAACGTTTACGTGAAAAAGCAGTTAAAATAGATCTAAAGTCTTATCTAGCGCAATTTAATTAGGGTATTCGTGTTGAGTAATTTACCGGTCATATTTTTAATGGGCCCCACCGCTGCTGGTAAAACAGCATTGGCAATTTCACTGTGTGAGCATTTAAATACTGAAATTATCAGCGTTGATTCTGCACTGGTTTATAAAGGTATGGATATTGGTACCGCTAAACCGGATGCCGACGAACTAGCACGTGCACCCCATCACCTAATTGACTTACTCGACCCAAGCGAAACCTATTCAGTAGCTGATTTTAGACGCGATGCGATAGAAAAAATTGATAAATTTCATCAACAAGGTAAAGTGCCTGTACTGGTTGGAGGTACAATGATGTACTTTAAAGCCCTTATTGATGGATTATCCCCTCTACCAGAGGCTGATGAGCAGATAAGAGCTGAGCTTGAAGTACAGGCGAAACAGTACGGTTGGCCACATTTATATCAAGAGCTATTAAAAGTAGATCCACAAGCTGCGAAAAAGATGAGTGAAAATGATTCACAACGAATTAATCGCGCTTTAGAGGTTTACCGTATAACAGGTAAAACAATGACTGAATTGCAAAAGCAAAAACAGCCACCTTTACCTTATACTTTTCATCAATTTGCTATTGCCCCAGATGATCGTAAAGAGTTACATCAGCGAATTGCAGAAAGGTTTAAAATAATGATTGAACAGGGGTTTGAAAAAGAAGTTTCGACCCTATATCTACGTGAGGATTTACATCCCAATATGCCTTCTATTCGTTGTGTAGGTTATAGACAGATGTGGGATTACCTTGCGGGTGAAATAGACCATGATGAAATGGTTTTTCGCGGTATTGCTGCCACTCGTCAATTGGCTAAGCGTCAATTAACGTGGTTAAGAAGTTGGCCTGACGTTACGTGGTTAACAACCGGTGATGAAGAAAACTTGCATCGTGTAGTAAGTTCGCTAAGCTAGTAGTAGCTGGACAAAATTTAGCTTTATTAAATTAGTTCAGCCACTTAATTATAATAACACCTAGAACGAAGGAATAATAACATGGCAAAAGGCCAATCGTTACAAGACCCATTTTTAAATGCATTACGCCGCGAGCGCATTCCAGTATCAATTTTTTTGGTAAATGGCATAAAATTACAAGGTAAAATTCAGTCATTTGACCAATTTGTAATTTTACTGGAAAACACTGTTAATCAAATGGTGTATAAACATGCAATTTCAACAGTTGTACCTGCACGCGCAGTCAACTTCCAAGGTGTACAGGGAAATGAAGACACTGAAGAAACTGAACCAGGAAACTTTTAAATTAGGAGCGTAATGCTTGTTTGACCGCTATGAATCTGGCGAACAGGCAATTTTAGTCCATATCGACCTACCTAAAGATGGGGATCGCGAAGATCTTCATGAATTAGAAATGTTGGTATCTTCTGCTGGTGTTAGTAGTTTGGCGGTTGTGCAAGGCAGCCGTCAAGCACCACATCCCAAACTATTTGTCGGTACCGGCAAAGCGGAAGAAATAGCTGAAATTGTCAAAATCCACAATGCCGATGTTGTCATTTTTAACCATCAGTTGAGCCCGTCTCAAGAACGCAATTTAGAGCGTGTTTGTCAATGTCGGGTACTTGATAGAACAACACTTATTCTTGATATTTTTGCTCAGCGTGCCCGAACTCATGAAGGTAAACTCCAAGTAGAGCTGGCGCAGCTTCGTCACATGTCTACACGTTTAATTCGTGGTTGGACCCACCTTGAACGTCAAAAAGGGGGGATAGGCTTACGTGGTCCGGGTGAAACGCAGCTAGAAACCGATCGACGTTTATTGCGTGCACGTATTAAAAATATTCGTGCAAGACTAGCGAAAGTCGCTGTACAGCGTGAACAAGGTCGACGTGCTCGTACGCGCAATGAAATTCCAACAGTGTCGCTGGTCGGCTATACCAATGCCGGAAAATCAACACTGTTTAACTATATTACCGATTCAGATGTATATGCAGCCGATCAGCTATTCGCCACACTAGATCCAACACTGCGTAAACTCGATATTGGTGATGTTGGTTCTGTTATTTTAGCCGATACTGTAGGGTTTATTCGACACTTACCGCATGATTTGGTGGCTGCATTTAAAGCAACTCTGACCGAGACGCGTGAAGCCGATTTACAACTGCATGTGATAGATGTAGCAGATCCTCGCCGAAAAGAAAATATTGAACAGGTACAAGAAGTCCTCAAAGAAATTGAAGCCGACGAGGTACCGCAGTTATTAGTTTATAACAAAATTGATGCGCTGGATGAGGTAACGCCACGTATTGATCGTGATGACGAGGGCCAACCTATAAGGGTATGGCTATCTGCAAAAACTGGCGAAGGCTGTGAATTACTTAGTGAAGCTATTAGCGATTTACTCGCTAAGCAAATGCTTAATGAAACGTTATTACTCGCACCACAATATGGGCGTTTAAGAGCATCGCTATTTAATTTAAGTGCAGTACACAATGAGCGGTTTGATGAACAAGGTAATTGGTTGCTTGATGTACGATTGCCTATGATTGAGTGGAACCGTTTAATTAAAGATTTTGGCCCTGAAATTGAAAGTTTTATTAGCTGAGATTAAAAACTGCAAGATTAATGTCGGTTTTAGTATAAGAAACGCAGAAGATTTGTTAGATTTAACACAATTTCCGAATTTATTTAGATAACAATGGAGTATAGCTATGGCCTGGAATGAACCGGGTAATAATGGCAATGACAAAGATCCGTGGAATAACAAAGGCGGACGTGATCAAGGCCCACCTGATTTAGACGAGGTGTTCCGTAAATTCAGTAACAAGTTTAACGGCTTATTTGGCGGTAAAAAATCCGGCAATGGTAGCGGCGGTGGACTTGGCGGAGCCGGTATTTCATTTGTACTTATTATCGCTGCAATTGTATGGGCGTTAAGCGGTATTTATACGGTGAAAGAAGCTGAGCGCGGCGTCGTTCTTCAATTTGGTAAGTTTGACCGAATTGCAGATCCTGGCTTGCGTTGGAAAATGACCTTTGTTGAAACGGTTATTCCAGTCGATATCGAAGCTGTTCGCTCGTTATCAGCATCAGGCTTTATGCTAACCGAAGATGAAAACGTAGTAAGCGTTGAATTTGAAGTACAGTATCGAGTAATCGACCCTTACTTATACAAGTTTAGTGTCACTAACGCTGACAGCAGCCTTGAAGAAGCATTAGATAGTGCGCTGCGTTATGTTGTTGGTCATTCAAAAATGGACCAAGTACTGACAAACGGTCGTGAAGTTGTACGCCAAAATACTTGGGATGAGCTAAATCAAATCATCGAACCTTATAACTTAGGTTTAATCGTAACTGACGTTAACTTTAAGGACTCTCGTCCACCAATGGAAGTTAAAGATGCGTTTGATGATGCAATTGCGGCCCAAGAGGATGAGCAACGCTTTATTCGTGAAGCAGAAGCGTATGCCCGTGAAATTGAACCGCGTGCGCGTGGTCAAGTGACTCGTATGACGCAAGAAGCTGAAGGTTACCAAGAACGTATTACTTTAGAAGCGCAAGGTGAAGTGGCTCGTTTTGAGAAATTACTTCCAGAATACCAAGCAGCTAAAGAAGTAACACGTGAGCGTTTATACATAGACACGATGCAAGAAGTGCTAGGTAATAGCTCTAAAGTGTTGGTTGATGTTAAAGGCGGCAACAACATGATGTACTTACCACTTGATAAAATCATGGAAAAACAGGGTTCATCAACACGTATTGCTTTACCTAGCTCAAGCGATATAAACGATTTACGTAACAAGGTAAATACGTCACGCAACAGCACTGTTAATAGTGGTAACGATCGCTTTAACAATGATCGCTTTAACGACGGGAGATAAGAGCAATGAAAAACTTTAGTTTAGTAATCCTATTAGCCGCCATTGTGATGTCTTTCTCGTCGGTGTTCGTGGTCTCTGAAGGTCAAAAAGCGATTGTACTTTTATTTAGTAAAGTGCAAAAAGACAGCGACGATGAGGCAGTAGTTTATGGCCCAGGTCTACACTTAAAAGTCCCATTTTTTAGTCAAGTACGTCGTATTGATGCACGTATTCAAACACTAGATGGCACACCGGATCGCTTTGTAACTAGCGAGAAAAAAGACTTAATCGTTGATTCGTTTGTAAAATGGCGCGTAAACGATTTTAGCTCTTTTTACCTGCGTGCACGTGGTGACAAGCAATACGCTGAAACACTGCTTAAGCAAAAAGTAAATAATGGCCTACGTACTAACTTTGGTACGCGTACTATTCGTGAAATTGTATCTGGTGAGCGTAGCGAGCTGATGGAAGAAGCGTTAGTACAAGCATCTGAAAGTGCTAGTGAGCTGGGTATTGAAGTACTTGATGTGCGTGTTAAGCAAATTAACTTACCACAAGAGGTGAGTAGCTCTATTTACCAACGTATGCGCGCTGAGCGTACTGCAGTTGCTAAAGAGCACCGCTCTGAAGGTCAGGAAAAAGCAGAAACAATTCGTGCAGGCGTTGACCGTCGCGTAACAGTAATGCTTGCTGACGCCGAACGTAATGCTCGTTCTGTTCGTGGTCAAGGTGATGCTGACGCTGCTGCGATTTACGCTAGTGCTTACAATAAAGACCCTGAGTTCTTTAGCTTTGTCCGCTCATTAGAAGCTTACAAACAAACTTTCAAAGGAAAGCAAGACGTGATGGTGTTATCACCGGATAGCGACTTCTTCCAATACATGAAAGGCGCGAAAGCTCAGTAATCATAGCTTTAGTTAAACT
Source organism: Pseudoalteromonas sp. P1-16-1b (assembly GCF_001401785.1). GTDB lineage: Bacteria > Pseudomonadota > Gammaproteobacteria > Enterobacterales > Alteromonadaceae > Pseudoalteromonas > Pseudoalteromonas undina. Next base: position 18,615 of record NZ_LKGQ01000008.1, read on the forward strand.
TGAAAGCCCTGCAATTGCAGGGCTTTTTGTTATCTGAATTTTAAGTTTATAAATGACTGTTATTTATGTGATTATTAACGAAACACTGATGTTTACTACCCGCACGAGGAAAAAATAAGCTAAACGGGGTGAACATTGCTTTAGTTTTCTGGTAAAATCTCGTCCTAATTTTCTCTAAGTGAATTTGCAATGGGTAAAAACGTTGTTGTACTAGGCACCCAATGGGGTGACGAAGGTAAGGGTAAGGTAGTTGACCTCCTTACAGATAAAGCATCTTTAGTAGTTCGTTATCAAGGTGGTCATAACGCAGGCCATACTTTAGTGATCGACGGTGAAAAGACAGTTCTACACCTTATTCCATCGGGTGTATTACGTGACAATGTTAAATGTGTGATTGGTAATGGTGTTGTTTTATCACCAGAAGCGCTAATGAAAGAAATTGGCATGCTTGAAGAGCGTGGCGTACCTGTACGTGAACGTCTTTTAATCAGTGAAGCATGTCCGCTAATATTGCCTTTCCATGTTGCATTAGATGTAGCTCGCGAAACTGCGCGTGGCGATAAACCAATCGGTACAACGGGTCGTGGTATCGGTCCAGCGTACGAAGATAAAGTAGCACGTCGTGGTTTACGTGTTGGTGATTTATTCAATCCTGAATTATTTGCTACTAAGTTAAAAGAAGTATTGGAATACCACAACTTCACATTAGTTAACTACTACAAAGTAGACGCTGTTGACTTCCAAAAAACGTTTGATGATGCAATGGCTGTTGCTGATATTTTAAAAGCAATGGTAGTTGATGTAACTGAGCTTTTAGATCAAACGCGTAACGCCGGTGACAACATCTTATTTGAAGGTGCTCAAGGTACACTACTTGATATCGATCATGGTACTTACCCTTATGTAACATCTTCAAACACCACTGCTGGTGGCGTTGCTACAGGTGCGGGTTTTGGCCCATTACACCTTGATTATGTGCTAGGTATCATTAAAGCGTACACAACACGTGTAGGTTCAGGTCCTTTCCCTACAGAGCTTTACGACGGCCTTGATAAGCAAGACCCAGTCGGTAAGCATTTAGGTGACAAAGGTCATGAGTTTGGTGCTACTACAGGTCGTTTACGTCGTACAGGTTGGTTAGATGCAGTGGCTATGCGCCGTGCAGTCCAAATCAACAGCATTTCAGGATTTTGTTTAACTAAACTTGACGTTTTAGATGGTTTAGAAACACTTAAAATCTGTACTGGTTATAAGCTTGAAGATGGTACTGTGACTAACGTGACGCCATTAGCAGCTGAAGGTTACGATAAAGTAACGCCAGTATACGAAGAAATGCCTGGCTGGTCTGAAAATACAGTGGGTGTAACATCGCTTGAAGGCTTACCTAAAGCGGCAATTGATTACATTAAACGTATTGAAGAAATCACTGGCGTACCTGTTGATATTATTTCTACAGGTCCTGATCGTGTTGAAACGATGATACTTCGTAGCCCATTTGCATAATTGGGTTTAAGTTGAAAAAAGCTGCCATGTGCAGCTTTTTTTATGTCTGCAGAAAAGTGACGCTATTAATAGTGGAACGATCTTTGTATATTATTTGGTAAGTTTATTTTTAAAGTGGTTAATATGCGTTTATTTTCTCGTTGCTCAGTGTGGTCATTATCACTACTTACACTTTCTTTATTTAATATAAGCAATAGCTTAGCTGAAGAAAGCCCTGCAGCTGTGCCGCTGTATACTGAATCTGAGTTAATAGCTTTAATTAATGAGAACACTCATCTAGCGCGCGTAAAGGCAGATAATTGCCAGTTAGTGCAAGATATAGAAGCGCGAGCCAATAAAATGGCATTGCCATCATATCAATTCCTATACGGTGATATGCTCGCTTATAAAGTGTGTGTTGAGCGCGACGTTGCTTTAGGTGTGTATTACATGAAAAAAGCGGCTGAGCAGGGTTTAGCGGCTGCATTAGAGCAGCTAGGTCGCTACTACGACGTTGGGCAGTTGGTTCAAAAAGACAAAACCATGGCAATAACCTACTTACGTGAGGCGTCAGCGCAAGGCAACTTAAAAGCGCAATTACGATTAGTTGGTTTGTTTAATCAAGGTTATGGAAGTCCAAGAGATTTCGAAGATGCTTATCGTTGGCTGTTTAACACCACGGTAGCTGATAAAGTGACACATAAAAAAATAGAGAGAGCATTAACTAAACTTGCTGAAAAAATGCCAGCCAGTGTCGTTACCCGCGCGCGCTTACCTATGTAAAAAAGCGAGAGTGCTTTTGCCGCACTCTCGCTTTTTTTAGTTATTACTCGTCTTTTTTATTGTCTTTGACTTTGTTATTGGCAGGATCTTTTAATAGCGATATTTTAGGCGGTTGCAATGCAACTACTCGTTCACCCTCTTGTGGTGGCTTTTCCATATCACTAGTAAAAGGCCTCATTTTCACTGGAGCGTCTTCATCACTGTCTTTATCCCCTTTGAGAATAAACAGTGGAATTGCTTCAGGGTTCATTTCTAAATACTGCTGCCAGCTAAATTCTTCAGATATTCGTGTTGCACTCACTTTACCGCCTTTGGCAATAACGCTGCTTAAGCGTGCATATGCTCCGTTTTCACCAAACAGAATTTGTCGTGATAAGAACGTCGCGCTGTCTTTATTTGCTTTAGCATGTGATGAAGATGAGCGTAGTGAAAATACATTTTTTTCATTCAATAAATGAGAAAAATACTGCACCCCTAATGCGTTATGATGACGATTAGGTGAAAGCGCTAAAACACTGCGAATAGTGGTTAAAGGTAAATAGCGTTCAGCATGCTCAGATTGTGGATTACCGTAATAACAAGGCAAACCATCCATACGTGCCATTTTACAGTTTTCCCAAGCAGGATCTGATAAGTGAACGGGAATGTTTTGTTCCTTTAAACCACGAGCAATAGCACGAGATACATGGTTGGCACCAATAATTAAAATAGTATTAGGGGAGGGCTGGCGCACTCCTAGCAACTTAGCAACAGGGATAGCCGTTAAGCTTTGCAGTACCACAGTGACGATAATAACCGTGAATATCAATGGCACCATTTTCTCAGCATCGGCTACACCGGCTTCTATCATACTTAACGCAAATACAGAGCCTACGGCTGCAGCAACTATACCGCGAGGCGCAATCCAAGCCAGCACCAAGCGAGACTTCATTGGTAAATCGGTGCCAAAGGTTGAAATAGCAATACACAACGGGCGCGCAATAAATAGCACAATAGCTAAAAATATAAATACATCGCTGTCGAGCATCATTAAGTCAGATAGTTGTAATCTGGCAGCGAGTAATATAAACAAGGTTGAGATCAGAATCATCGAAAGATCTTCTTTAAACTCAAGCACCGAATCTATTTCTAGGTCATCTTGATTAGCTAACCAAATACCAAATACAGTCACGGCCAATAATCCTGACTCATGACTTAAATGGTTTGAAATCGAAAAGCTAATTAACACTAACGCTAAAATGCCAAATTTATGTAGCTCAAATGGCAACCATTCGCGGCGCATCAGTTGCGTTGTGATCCAACCCGAAACCACACCAATACTTAAACCAACCCCAACGGTTTTAACTAGTGCAATTATAGTGTGACTAAGTACTTCACCTTGGCCAACTAACATCACAGCTTCAAATACTAATACCGCAAATAAAGCGCCAATAGGGTCTATGACTATGCCTTCCCAGCGTAAAATACGGTCAATATCTTGAGTGGGTCGCATTGAGTTAAGCAGTGGCGCAATAACCGTTGGTCCGGTTACAACAAGCACAGCGCCAAGTACTGCTGCGACTCGCCAATTTAACTCTAATAACCAATAGGCACTTAAGCTAATAACGACACAGGTCATAAGCATACCAATAGAGCAGAGGTTTCTTACGACTTTACTGATCCCTTTAAGCTCCCGAAAATGCAGTGTTAAAGACCCTTCAAATAAAATCACAGCAACGCTTAAAGACACCACAGGAAAAAGTAAATCGCCTAATAAGGCATCTGGGTCTAATACGCCACTAAATGGCCCTAATAAAAGCCCAGTAAGCAACAAAAACAGAATAGCGGGTACTCTGAACGCCCAGGCGACCCATTGGGCTAGCACCGAACACAATGCAATACCGGCTATATAAATTGCTGACATAGAGTAAAAACTCCTTAATATTAATAATGTTTAAAAGTATAACTGTTACCTACCAGTAATACAGTGGGTATACACGTGTAAATTCAATTTAGCTAATAAATAATACTTATTTATTTAGTGTTAACGTCATTTTCTAAAATGTTATCAAATTTATAGTCTATATAATTCATATTTATAGTAGTCTAACCACATGATACTTAATACAAAAAACACTAGCTTTAGTAGTGTCGACCTATTCAGCTTGAATTTTAGCCTTGATCTAAGCAGCTACTTTAACGTATTATACTTCGTGTTCGAATAATTAGTTATCTAATCAAGTTTGTAGTTTAAATACTAGATTATGTTAGATATAAACATCTTAACTCTCTTACTGATTGTTTTTGCTTTGTTTTGTTATATTTGAACACACAATATCATTTACCGTACTCTTTGGTATGGTTTTGCTCAAAGTGTTTATTTGCTCAATGCAGATAAATAAAAGTTTGAGTTGAACTATTACCTTTCAATATTTAATCCCCATCGTGGCGATTAAATCTCGGTCCTTAAGTCATCACCCTATCTGTTGGTGTACCAGACTTAAGAGGCTCTATGTATGTTGTTAATAAAAAGGCCGCACACAGCTTTTTACAGCGATACATAAACAACACTTTATATTTTTTTAGTTAGTACGATCCGATTTATTTATTGGGTTAATACTATTTATTTTTTGCATCTCAATTTAAAACGCTAGTTTTAGAGACGGTGTACGTGTGTGTAAAAAGTGTGGGCAATGATAAATAAATTCGACGCTGTGTTTATAAACATGGCGACCTGGTTTCATTCATCTATGTGATGAATACAAATTAAATGGAAAGTTGAGCACTTATGCAAAAGTTAAATTGGCGACGTATCGTACTTAAAGTGGGCAGTGCCTTAATTGCACCCGATCAAGATGGCTGTCGTTCACGTTATTTATTAACCATCGCACAGTTTATTGTCCGCTGTCGCGCACGTGGAATTGAGGTTATTTTAGTTTCATCTGGTTCTGTAGCGGCTGGCTCACATTTATTTCCATCAGACCAACCTCGTTCAGTGGTAATGAAAAAAGCGATGGCTGCAGCAGGGCAAACAGAAATGATGGCCATGTGGGATCGTTTTTTTGATTTTCCATCAGCACAGCTATTATTAACTCATGGTGATTTACGTGACCGTGAGCGTTACCAGAGTATCCGTGAAACCGTATTTACATTGCTAGAACACGGCGTGCTACCTATCATTAATGAAAATGATGCAGTAACAACAGATGATTTAAAAGTGGGTGATAACGATAATTTATCAGCCATGGTTGCAGCAGCCGCTGATGCAGATGCATTAATGATTTTCTCTGATGTAGATGGCTTGTATGATAAAAACCCAAATCTGCATGACGATGCCGTATTATTGCCTGAAATAAAATCAATTGATGATTCTATTTATGCTATGGCAGGATGTGCTACCAGTGCGGTAGGTACAGGTGGTATGAAAACCAAGATTGAAGCGGCAGAGAAAGCCACTTCACATGGTATTGCAACTTACATTATTAATGGCTTTAAAGAAGAAACCTTTACTCGCTTGTTAGCCGGTGAAAACCCAGGTAGCGTATTCTTGCCTTATGAAAAACCAATGCAAGATTCTATTCACTGGATGACACATACCGCTAATGAGCAGGGGGAAGTCGTTGTTGAAGGGTCATTTGATGACTCATTAGAAGGTGAAGACGGTTGCTTACGTGGCGATGAGATCAGAGAAGTACATGGCGAGTTTGCTGTGGGCGATACTATCTTAGTTCGCAGTGAAGATGGAACGCGTTTAGCTAAAGCCACAGCAAATTACAGTAGCTGCTTGTTAAACTTTATTGCAGATAACGAGCAGAGTGAATTCAGCGAAAAAATGCAGGATTCAATTGGACCAATTATTTCAGAAAAAGATATCGCATTATTGGAGAAGTCATGAGTTTAATTACGGATATATCACGCCAGGCAGCAAAGGCTGCACATACACTTGCTTTACTCGATACCGAGACTAAAAACAAAGTGTTAACCGATATGGCAGCGGCATTAAGAGAGCAAAAAGAATTTATAATCAAAGAAAATGAAAGTGACCTAAGCGCAGCACGCGACAATAATTTAGCAGCATCAATGATTGACCGTTTAACATTGAATGATGAGCGTATTGAAGCCATGGCTGAGGGTATCGAAGTGATTGTTTCATTAGATGATCCTGTTGGCCAGTTACGTGACATTACTGAACGCCCAAATGGTATTAAAATTCGTAAAATGCGTGTACCACTTGGCGTAGTATGTATGATTTATGAAGCGCGTCCTAATGTAACGGCTGACGCAGGTGCATTGTGCTTTAAGTCAGGTAACGGTGTTATTTTACGCGGTGGTAAAGAAGCGCTGAAAAGCTCACAAGCCATTGCCAGTGTAATGCATAGCGTGCTTACAAAACATGGTCTACCAACTGCGCTAATTTCAGTGATTCCTGATCCTGACCGTGCTTTACTAATGGAATTGATGCAACAACGCGATAGCATTGACTTAATCATCCCTCGTGGTGGTGAAGGCCTAATTAACTATGTTACTGAAAACAGCACAATCCCTGTTATTCAACATTTTAAAGGCGTTTGTCATTTATATGTAGATAAAGATGCTGATTTAGAAGTAGCACTAAATTTACTGCTTAATGGTAAGACTCAGCGTACTGGTGTATGTAATGCACTTGAGGGTTTAGTGGTACACCAAGATGTAGCTGATGAGTTTTTAAATCTGTGTGCAGTTGTACTTCGTCAAGAAGGTGTAAAAATTAATGCTGACGCCAAAGCGGCTGAATATTTTGATAATGCCACTGTACTTGCTGATAACGAATTTGGTGAAGAATATTTAGATTTAGAAATTGCTATTCGTATAGTGCCAAGCTTTGATGCAGCCGTTGAGCACATTGCTCAATTTGGCTCAAATCATACCGAAGTTATCTGTACTAAAAACGATGCTGCGGCAGAGTTATTCCAACGTAGTGTGGATGCATCGGTTGTTATGGTTAATGCGTCATCACGTTTCTCTGATGGCTCACAACTAGGTTTAGGCGCCGAGATTGGTATTGCAACGACTAAGTTACATGCTTATGGCCCTATGGGGCTTGAGTCATTAACCACTGAAAAATATTTAGTGAATGGTGTTGGTCAAGTTCGCGAATAACTAACCCAACTCAATAAATTATAAAAATGCCGGGCTTTGCTCGGCATTTTTGATCTCGATTTAGCAAAATTAAACAACTAAGCAAACATAGAGATTAAAAAATACAGAGAAATTTATTTAGAATATAAAAATAAGGATATTACTTAGGGGAGAGAGTAGGAAAGTGGTGGAGCTAAGCAGGATCGAACTGCTGACCTCCTGCGTGCAAGGCAGGCGCTCTCCCAGCTGAGCTATAGCCCCACATTCCTAATTTACATGTTCTGTAAATGCTTAAGTGCTGAGTCTTAAGCGGGGTGAACTTTAAATATTTTTACGTTTTCGGTCAAGTATTTTTTCACAAATTTTTCCGTTTTAACTAATTTTTGTTAAACTCGGCCTCAATATTTACTAAAACGACAATACATAATGAAAAAATACGCTTTAGTTTTCATGATTTTTCTTTTTGGCTGTGCCAACTCGGTAGATGAGCCTCCCTATGAAATTAATAATAAACAATTTTATGACACCCTTGATGATCAAGGTAATAAGCTTTTTGCCTATGTGGTCTCTGTAAAGGCTAAGAGCCGCGAGCAAATTAATATTAATAAAAAGCTAACCCGAAGCGATGTTCAGCGTTTTGTCGAACAAGAGCATTTTGAAGAGTCGAGCGTGCTTAAGTTACAATTAGAAGATCAAGCGGTAGAGTTTCTTAATAAAGAGCTTGCACAACGTAACTATTGTGCAGATAAGCATGAAATAAACGAAGTGTTATGGCGAGATTTAAGTGTGCAATTAAGAGGGCGTTGTTTGTAGTATGTTAGCGGATAAACAAAAATTAGCGGCGGTGTTAGCCCAACTTGATATTAACTATGACGTGATTGAGCATCCAGCGTTGCATGGCAGCTTAGATGCCGACGAGCTGATGGTGAATCGCCCTGGAACACGCTTAAAAAATCTATTTTTGCGAGATAACGAAGGTAAGCGCCATTTTTTAGTGATCACCGCGCATGATAAACAACTCGATTTAAAATCGTTGTCTAAACAGCAAGGGCTATCGCGTTTAGGGTTTGCCTCTAATGAGCGCTTGGCTAAGTACTTAAAAGTTGCACCAGGTTGTGTGTCAATGCTCAGCTTAATGAACGATAAGCAACGAGATGTAACGCTTTGGCTTGATCAGGATATTTGGTTTGGCGATTTATTTCATTGCCATCCATTTGAAAACACCCAAACATGGTTATTAACTAAGCCTGATTTATTGCGTTTTTTTGATTTTACTGAACATCAGCCGCGGGTGATGTTTTTACCCTCGCGCTGAGCCCACAAAATAAGACCCAGCCCACATAAGCAAACCGCAAGAAGTGTTGCCATAAATGCGGTTTGCCCGTGTGCTTGATAAACCACCCCAGGTAATAACGATCCTAGTGCGCCACCGCTATAATAAAATGACACGTAACAACCATTAGTAACACTCGGTGGAGCGTGACTGATTTTATTAACCAATGGTGCCGCTGTTGAATGAATTACAAACATAGCGCCACAAAAGAGTGTGAATGCAATTAAAAACAACATCAGTGAATGACTCATTAATAACACAATACTGAGGTTATAAAACAGGAATACCAATGCCAATAAGCGCCAAGCTGAGGTCATTTTTTTTAATAACCACGGGGTAAAAATAGAGGCTAACGCGCCAATTAAATAACCACTATAAACTAAGCCAATGTCGCGGGTGTTATTAATTAAAAAGGTATTTTTTAAAATAAAAGGCAAGTAGTTTAATAATGCGGCAAAGCAAAAAAACATACAAAATATGGCACCATAAAGTTTAAGTACCGAGCCTTCTTTAAGTTGTTTCATATAATCTAAAGGTGATAACACCTCACTAGAGCTACTCAGGACAAAGCGTTTATGGGGGATGCTAAGCGAGAGTATTATCAACATGGCAGCAATTAAGTAATAAAAACTTTGCCATGACCACAAGTCGCTAAAGAGCGCAGCCAATACTCGGCCAAAATAACCACCGACAATAGTACTACCAATATAAAGAGTCATATTTTTTTGTAATGTATCGGCTTGATAGCTCATACCAATATAACTGGTCATTGCGGTTAAAGCGGCAGGTAAAGTCAGCCCTTGTAAAAACCGAACAAGTAACAGTAGCTCAAAACTAGGGGCATAAATAAATAATAAACAGCCGACACCGAGTAATAACATTGCGATGCGTAAAATTAATAATGGGTTTCGCTTGGCTAGAAACAACCCATACACCAAAGGGGCAATGGCTAAAGGCAGCATAGTGGCAGTCATTAAGCTGCCTGCAATGGCAGGCGCTACATTAAATTCGGTGGCAAATAAACTTAATAATGGCTGTGGTGCGTATAAGACAAAAAAAATAAAAACAGAACAAAGGAGTAAGTGAGATAAGCGCATTGACTGCCGTTAACATTGCTTATTAGTTGAGTCGCATTATATACAAAACTGCTAGGGTTTTCATAAATTAACCTTTATTGCGCTAAATCATGCTTTGTTTTCAGTAGTTTGTTAGATTAATACCAATAGCGCTGTTATTTACGCTCGTTGGTGATTAAAATAGCATTAATATTCGTTTTTAGTGGGAACACGCCATGGGGTCACTACAAGAGCAATTGCTCCAAGCTGGTTTAACAACATCACATAAAGCCAAAGTTGCTAAATCAGAAAAGCGCAAGCAACAGAAAAAGCAAAAGAAGGGAGCGACAAGCAACCCAAATGATTTGCAAAAGCATATTCAGCAAACCAAGCTTGAGCAGCAGCAAAAAGCCGAAGAGCTTAACAAAACGCGCCAAGAAGAATTAAAGCAACGTGAGCAGGTAGCCCGTGTTAAGCAAATTTTAGAGCATCACAATCAAGAGTCAATTCGTGGTGAGCGTACCTTTAACTTTACTTATGAAAATAAAGTAAAGGGCCTTGATGTGAATGAGAAAACGCAAAAGGCGCTCTCGGGCGGACGTTTAGCAATTTGTGTATTAGAAGGCCAGTTTTACGTATTAGAAGACGAGCCTGCACGCAAAGTGGCTGAGGTTGATGAAAAGTATATTGTGTTTCATGTTGAGCCTGAAAATAAAGCCAAAGATGAAGACGATCCGTACGCTGATTTTGAAGTACCAGACGATCTTATTTGGTAAGGTGTTATTAAGTATCTGCTCAGCTAAGGCAAGGTAATATTTGTTTTATGAGGGATACACGTATTTGTTCTGATTGATCGTCAAACCTTATCAAGGACGTATGCTTTTTAAAGATTTATTGACTACAATTATCACAACCGTTTTTTTTAACCGTAAAAAAGAAGAGTAAATACAATGAGCAAGATAAAAACACTTTTATTAGGCGCGGGTATTGGTTTAGCCGCAAGTTTTTCATTTTCAGCCGCCGCTGCTGATGGCGCTGCACTTTATACCGCTAAAAACTGTCAAACATGTCATGGTGCAGATGGTAAAGCACCTATCATGGCGATGTACCCTAAGCTAAATGGTCAAAACAAAGAGTATTTAGTAGCGCAAATGAAAGACATTAAGTCAGGCGCTCGTAACAACGGTATGTCTATGGCAATGAAAGCAATGGTTGCGACTGTGACTGATGAAGAGTTTGAAGCGATTGCCGATTACCTATCAAAAGTACAATAATCGCTAACGAAACCTTAAAAGAGCCACACCTTTGTGTGGCTTTTTTATTTGGTGATTGCCATCATGCGAATACTCATTTAGACTTCTAAACATCTACTATTACTAGCGTTATGCTGTGTTTTAAAAGGCTTGTTATGTTTGATTTACCCCAGCTCGATTTAAAAAATAAAGTATCAGAACAAGAGTGGCAACTACGTGTTGATTTAGCCGCATGTTATCGATTAGTTGACCATTTTCGTTGGGGGGATTTAATCTATACGCACCTTTCTGCTCGCCTACCGGGTACGGATCATTATTTAGTAAACGCGTTCGGTTTAACGTTTGATGAGATCACTGCATCTAACTTAGTTAAAGTTGATTTAAATGGCCGCATTATTGACGACACTCCATTTGATATTAACCCTGCGGGGTTCACCATTCACAGTGCCATTCATGAAGTACGCGAGGATGCCCATTGCGTCATACACCTACACACTAAAGAAACCATTGCAGTTGCAACACAAAAAGAAGGGCTGTTACCGTTAAGTCAGTATTCGATGTTTTCATTACCCTCTCTGTCATACCATGGTTATGAAGGCCTAGCGGTGAATGATGATGAGCGTAAACGCCTGCAAACAGATTTAGGTAGCACCAACCATATGCTATTGGTGAATCATGGCGGCTTAACGGTAGGGCCAACAGTAGGTGATGCGTTTATGCGCTTTTATGACCTTCAACGTGCCTGTGAAATACAGTTAGCTATTCAATCAAGTGCACAAGAAGCGATTGCAGTACCACAAGCTATTATTGATAACATTTATAATCAAGCGAACGTTGTTCACAGCGGCAGTACTGGGGGGCAGCTAGCATGGCCTGCCATGTTACGAAAAGCGTATCGTCTTGACCCAAGTTTTGCAAAATAACCGATAAAGGTTAATAAGGAATTTTTTATGAAAGTAAATCGCGTTGAAGTCTTTGACATTCATTGTCCTGAGCGTCCTGCATGGACGCCGGTATTTGTTCGCATTCATACCGATGAAGGGATTAGCGGTGTAGGTGAAGCCGGTCTTGCTTATGACTTAGGTCACAGCGCTGCCGCTGCGATGATCAAAGAAATGGCCGATGCCTTTTTAATTGGCCATGACCCGTTTCAAACTGAAAAACTATGGTCACGTATGTTGCGTGAAAGCTTTTGGGGTTTAGGTGGTGGGCCGGTAGTTTATGCTGCAATGAGTGCGATTGATACTGCGCTTTGGGATATAAAGGGTAAAGCATTGGGTTTACCTGTGTATCAGTTGCTTGGTGGTAAAGTTAACGACAAACTACGTACTTATGCATCGCAGTTACAGTTTGACTGGGACAGTGAGTTTAAAGCGCTGGTACAGCCACAAGAATATGCCGAAGCGGCACTAAAAGCAGTAGCGGAAGGTTACGATGCGGTAAAGGTTGACCCAATTCAATACGATAAAGACGGCAACACCTATTACGATCGCACAAATATTATTTCTCGCCCAGAAATGAAACTATACCGCGCTCGTATGCAGGCTATTCGTGAAGCAGTAGGTGACGAAGTCGACATTATTTTTGAATGCCACAGTTTACCTGGTGCGACATCAGCAATTCAAATTGGTGAGATTGCAGAAGAATTTGATTGTATGTATTTTGAAGAGCCGGTGAATTATTTAAACCACTCATTACATGCCAAAGTGGCTGATAAAGTGGCTGTGCCTATTGCAGGCGGCGAGCGCTTATATAACCGTTGGGGCGTGCGTCCATATTTAGAAGATCAAAGCATTGATGTACTACAGCCAGATATTGGTTTATGTGGTGGCTTTACTGAAACTAAAAAAGTATGTGATTACGCAGATATTTTTGACGTGCGTATTCAGGCACACGTGTGTGGTGGGCCGGTTGCAACCGCGGCAGCATTACATTTAGAAACAGCAATCCCTAACTTTTTAATTCATGAACATCATACTTATGCGATTAAAAAGTGGAACAGAGAGCTGTGCTTACAAGATCCACAACCTAAAAATGGCTTTTTTGAAGTATCAGAAGAACCAGGTCTTGGGATTGAGCTTAACGATGAAATTGTAATGCGTTCACAACGTGTAGAAATAAAATAAATAACCTGAACTCTGGTTGAGATGGATTTATTATCCAGAGTTCAGGTTAAATAGCTCTATTTAAGAATAGCCGGTAAGTGATTCACTGACCGGCTTTTTTTATCGCTGTGGATTTATTTTACAAAGTACCTGTTTTAGTTCGATGGTTGCTTTGCTATCAAGATGGCGAACAAAACAGCGCTCTCCCTTAATCATCAGTTCAAACTGATCCGGCATATTAAGCTGCTTGCCCATAATCGGATTTCCCTGAGGGTCTTTGTGATTAAGTTGCTCAAGTGTAACTGTGCTTGAGGTTACAAAAACGTCGTCGGTTAATTGAACCTGTGAGCTATGTAGCAGTTGCGTAATCGCATCAGCTACTTTAGCGCTATTCGGCTCAATTAGTAACGCATGCTGTAGCTTAGGTGTCGGTTCTGAGCTTTGCGCTAAGCAACCCGTTAACCCTAATGTCGCTGCAATCATGCTTATTGCTAATAATATGTTCATTGCTTATCTCATGTTATCACTAAGAATAATATTTTGTTCTAGCATGGTTTGAACTCGCATATCTTTTACTTCTGGCATATCGGTGGCGATAGTGGGCGCAAAACCAAGAACACTATTTATTGAGCTTGGGGCAGGGCAACTGCCGTTTTCTCTATAGCTCAGTGCTGTACTTAATAAGCTTTCACTAGCATCACCTAAACGCTTAGTAAAATCATCGGCAACAGCACACCCAGCAATGCGAACCGGTTGGCGTGCGTCATCAATGGTATTTTGTGGTGCAAAGCCATCTGAATATTCACCAAAACCTTTGTTATTTTCGCCAGTAAATTGAATAGTAAAATAAGTGGTGTCGCAGTTGTCGGTAGGGTAAAAGCCATACGGTTTACCGCAGGTGCCTGCGCCTATCTGAATAATTTCAACATCTGCTCCGCGCAGCCCGTTAATTATAGCCTCACTAGCCGAGCAGGTACTGCTGGTGGTAAGTACAAATACCCGTTCTAAGTTTAAAGTGGGTAACGGCGTACCTGCTACAATTGCAGGATTGTTTTCAAAGCCGACAAAACGATTTGTAAAAGGCATCGGCGTCAGTGTTTGGCCTGTGACGGGGTTGGTATTGGGGTATTTATCATTAAATATGGTCCGTTCAAATATTTTGCCTTGCGTGTTACTGCCCCCCACCATGTAGCCTACTTGGCTAGCCATTTGTAATAACCCACCTCCGTTATAGCGCACATCAATGACTAAATCTTTAATGCTACTGGCAGCGAGTTGGTTAAAGGCGTTGTAAAGCTGGGTTTCGGCTATGGCGTTGTGGCTATTAAATTGAAAATAACCAACATCACCTGCGGCTAAATCGGTACGAACATTCATTACTGATTGCGATTCGATGTTTTGAGACGTGAGCGTCACTATGCGGTTTTCATTAGTGCTGATATCCCTAAATACAAATTCGGTAACTTTACCGGTTTGCTCGGGGAATAAACCTGCATTAATAATACCTACCTCGCTCGATGAGGTGGTGTTAATAAAATCAACGCCATCAACTTCTAAAAGCTCAAAACCACGAATAATATTTTGATTACTAGCTGGGGTATTTGGTTCGGTGTAGCTAACAACTGCTTGGCGTGGCGCGCTACCTGCAATTATTTTTATATTAAAGCCATAACCAAAGCTTAGGCCGGATTGATTTTGTCTTTGCCACTCATCGGTCGGCAAACTAAAGTGAAAGTTATCTTTTTTCGCACCTGACTCAGTCAGTTGCTCCGTTTTTAAAGTATTAAAGTAATCAATAACCCCTGACGTTAATGCAGGGTTGGTATCAATAATTTCGTCATACCATAGGTAGGTTTCGTTACTCCAAGAGCGTAGCCAGTTTTTTTCATTAATTGCTTGGCATTGACCTTTAAATTGCCCTGAACTGGCAAATACACCTGAGGTCCAGCCGCTATTATCAGTTGTTGGGTTGGTCGCATTGTCGCTACCTCCACCACCACAACCTGTTAATAAAGCGGCTAGTGAAAAAGGGAGTAATGTGTATTTAAGAGAAGATGAATTAAAAATGGCCATACGCATGCTCGTTTTTTAAACTGTTGAGCTAAATATAGCGGTTTTCATTTAGAGTTGATAGAGGCTTGCAGCATTTTTGTAACTCAAATATTGCCATGTAAGATCGTCGCTACACAGGCTGCGATAATGTTGCCATAACTCGTTGTAGTTAATATTAATTTGGCACACGGGGAAGTTGCTAGCAAACATCACTCTTTGCATACCAAAATGCTTTAAAATATGTTTAAAACATTGGT
This sequence comes from Pseudoalteromonas sp. P1-16-1b, assembly GCF_001401785.1. Lineage (GTDB taxonomy): Bacteria > Pseudomonadota > Gammaproteobacteria > Enterobacterales > Alteromonadaceae > Pseudoalteromonas > Pseudoalteromonas undina. The sequence continues at coordinate 34,032 of NZ_LKGQ01000008.1, forward strand.
TTTTCTGCTCGCTATTAAGCATGAGTAATTCAAAACCTGAAAACTTAATCGCAACATTAGGCTGTTTTGCAAGTAGTTCAATTGCAGTTGCCCAGTTAGCAAGGTTGTGTGCAAGCCCTGCGTGATTAATGATTATTTGTAAACCACTAACTTGGTTGGCATAAGAAATGAGCCGCTCAGTGATGTTGAGGTTTTCTACTTCAAATTGGGCTTCAAAATGCAGCTTTAATTGGCTCAAGTGCCGCAGGTTATCGAGACAATGAGGGCTCAATAAGCGCTCGGCATCATGACCTTCAGTGATATCTCTAATGCCTACAAGAGAGTGATGATCTAGCTGCTGAAGTGCTAGTTTAAATGCGTTATTTGACTGGTTAATTGTTGCAAAGCTAATTGCTTTATAAGGTATAGTTTTAATATGTTTGGCTAACCAGTTTAATTCTTTAACTGGCTGGTTATTATCAAACCCAGCTTCTATGTGCACTAAACCTGCGAGTTCAAAGTTAGTACTTTTGATCAGTTCAGCAACGCTGATGGGCTGCTTTATTTTATCTAAGTTAGACCAAGCTGGTGGGTTCGCACCTTGTAGCCAAGTGTATTGACCCTCCAGCAAATTAAAAAAGTGCAGATGCGGGTCAATAATTTTAGTGCTCATTGTGCTGTGTAGCCGCCATCAATACGTTGTAAGCTACCAGTAATAAAGCTGGCATCTGCACTTACTAAAAAGCTTACCAGTGCAGCAACTTCATCGGCTTGACCTAAACGGTTGAGCGGTTGTAAGGCGGCTTCTTCTGCAACAATATCGGCTTTGTTAGCACCACTTCTTTTACAATATGCATCAATTGCATTATGAAATAACGGCGTTTCTATGGTGCCAGGGCACACTGCATTAGCGCGAATATTAAAGCTTGCGTAATCCAAGGCGGTGGTTTTAGCCATTGAAGCCAATGCGTGCTTAGTTAAGTTATAAGCAAATGAGTTTTGTTTGCCTATAATGGCCTGATCTGAGGCAATTAACACAATAGCGCCATCTTGCTGTGCTTTCATAGTTGGTAATACGCTTTGTATAGCCGCGTACGCACCTTTAACATTCAGTGCCATTAACGCATCGAATGTCGCTTCATCGGTTTGCTCAATTGTGGCACTTAGGTGCTTGCCAGCATTTGAAACAAGTACATCAATGCGTTGTGTTTTTTCAATAATAGCTTGTATGCACTGGCGTACGGCGGTTACATTACTAACATCACATTGATGAAAAACACCACTCTCACTTGGCTCAATATCTAAGTTATGAACCTGATAGCCGTTAGCTAATAATCGCTGTACTACAGCAAAACCAATGCCTTTAGAGCCACCGGTTACTATTGCAACTTTTGACATACTTGCTCCTTTAATTAGCAATTAATGTGCGTGACCGCAACCACCTTCAGCATGAACGTGGCCATGAGAGATTTCTTCGCTTGTTGCTTCACGAACTGATACAACCTCAACATCAAAGGTCAGCGTTTTACCAGCAAATGGGTGGTTTAAATCACAATCAGCATTAAAGCGGCCCACTTTTACGATAGTCACTTGATGGCGACCCTGATTTGATTGCACCATTGCAGTCATACCTGGCTTCCACACTTTTACATCGCCTTGTAAATGCTTAAGCGGAATGCGCTGAATTAAATCATCAACACGCTCGCCGTATGATTCACTTGGAGATAACGTTACGCTAAATTTATCACCAGCAGTTTTACCTTCAAGTGCGGTTTCTAAACCGGGTAGCATGCCTTCGCTGCCGTGAATGTAACTTAATGGCGCGTCGTTAAGGCTACTTTCTATTTGTTCACCGGCTTCGCTAAGGGTGTAATGAAATTCAACGGCCGAATTTTTACTGATTTGCATGCATGTCTCTTTAAGATTTAAATAAATTAAAAAGCAATTTTACGCGAAATACTGCGCTTTAGAAACTTAACGGGGATGATTTAATGTATTTTGTAAGTCGAGTAACAGATCTTTTTTAGCCGGTGTGGTTTTAGGTGTCGCAGCTTGGGGTATAAATAAAACTAACTGAGTCCCAGGCTTTAATACACTAGATGCTGATAACTTATTCCAACGTGCTAAATCGCTATGAGCAACGCCATACAACTGACTTATATTCCACAGGTTATCACCGGGCTTAACGTGGTAATCTACCTCGATGGTTGGAATGACGGGCTCTTTTTGTTCCAAGTAAGGGCTTATTTTATAGTTAATAGTGAGCGATTCAGGTAACGTTTGAGGCTCTCCTAAAATAAGCTTTTCGCCAACACCAATAAAGTTATTTTGCTTATTATTGAGCTGTTTTAGTGCCTTTAAAGGCAAGCCAAAATGCCTAGCAATACCGTATAGTGTGTCATTTTTTTTGACTATGTATTCGCCTGCAAAATTGGCTTTAAAAAAACGGTTTTTTAGTAAAGCTTGTTGCTCAATAGGAAGCAACAAAGTATGTGGGCCATGGGGGGAACTTTGGTTTTTTAAATAACCTCGATTAAGAGCATGTAGCTGTTTTACACCCATACCAGAGAGCTTGGCCATAATTGAAAAGTCGAACTGTTTTGCCACATTTAACGAGGTGGTCAGTGCTTTATAAGGAAGCTTTGGGCGTTTAAATTTTGCCTTAGGGTGTTTTACTAAATAGCTTAATGCTAATAGTTTTGGTACATAGTCAGCGGTTTCTTTTGGTAGGGTTAGTGCCCAAAAGTCAGTTGACTTCCCTCGTTTTTGATTGCGTTTTATAGCACGTTTAACTCTGCCTTCACCGGTGTTATAGGCTGCAAGTGCATGCAACCAATTACCATCAAAACGTTTATGTAAATAGCTTAAGTAATCTAGTGCTGCATCGGTTGAGGCCAGTACATCTTGGCGTCCGTCGTACCATTGATCTGATTTAACCCCAAAATGATGTGCAGTTGCTGCAACCAGTTGCCACACACCCACAGCGTGCTCACTTGAGCGGGCGGTAGGCCTAAAGCCACTTTCTACAAATGGCAGTAATGCCAGTTCCATGGGGAGTTGCTTTTGCTCTACTTTTTTTACTATATGGTATAAAAAAGGCTCTGCACGGCGAGACACTATATTTAAATAATTCGGTTGTTTTAAATACCAGTTAATGCGTTTCTTTAACGCCTGATTTTGCTCAACCGGTAAATGTAAGTTATCAGCAATATGTGCCCATAAGTCAGTTGGTTGAGTTACTTTTAGGGCTTTAGGTATTGTTTTTATATTAATTATTTTTTTGGTGTTTGTAGAGGTCGGCGTGTTTGATTGTGCGGTTTTTTGCTCTACAGGTGCAGGGACTACAGGCGCAATGATCTCTGGCTGTGTGGTTTTACAGCTACATAGCAATATAATGGCAAAGCATAAGATCAGGTGACGCATTTTGTTCCTTTTTAAAAAATATATTTCCATATTTTAACACAATCCATTGTGTTCAGTTATTGACTGTTTTTAGCGCGAAGTAATCCCGATTGCAAAAATAAGTTACTTGATTTTATATCAAGTGGTTCTTGTTGGTAAGGTTTTAGTACTTCACTTGGGAATTTTTTTTGTAATTGCTCAAAACTGGCTTCAGGGTTGTTTTTAACCTGCTCCGTAATTGCTTCTAAAAACGTGAGTGACTGTTTTAATTTAACTTTATCGACTAAATTGCCATGGCCAGGAACAAAAAGTGACAGCGAATTATTATTTATATATTTTTTTAATAAACTTTGCCATTGTTTAAGCTCGCCATGCCCAGGGTAGGGAAGCCAGTCAATGATATCACCACCTATTAAGGTTTTACCCTTGTCGGCAAGTAGTGTTAGATCGCCATTAGTATGTGCCTGATGCGGGTTGATAGTTAATACATAATTTCCTAAATCTAATGTTTTAGGCTCACTAATACTCATTTTTGGTGGTGTTAGTTGATAATTCTGCCAGCGAAATAAGCGTGTTTTAGCGCGAGTGAGCTTTTCTCGCCATTGAGCTTGCTCTGCATCGGGTAAGGTGGCTAATCGCTGATAGCTCAGCTCAATGCTTTTCTCGAACCCCTCTAGCTTATCTGTTAATGCTTGCTGATAACGCGAAAAGTCGTTAGCGACTTGTTGGTGAGAAATCAGTTTTGCGTCTGGGAAGTAATGCTGCATAACCGCCATACCCAGCAAGTGATCGTCATGAAAATGAGTGGTAACTAAGTAACATAAAGGCGTCTTTAGCTGTTGTTTTAGTTCGGTAACCAGTTGTTCTACTGCTGCAAAGTTACCACTGGCATCTACCAGTAAGGCACACTCACTGCCCTGAATTAACACTTGATTAGAGTCGTAAAAACGTAACCTATCTGGCTGCTTGATAAATTGAATATTAGCCGATAACGATTGCCACTCAACTGCTGCATTGCTTTTTGTATGTATAAATAGACAGATTAAAGGCAGTAAGCACTTACCTATTTTTTGAGCTTTAGTTAAAAGTGGTTGCATCTTTTTCTCTAGCTATATTTTGACGGTAAAAACAATAAAAGCGCAAAATGCGCTTTTATTTAGTGTGTTCAGAGTTTGAGCTTAAGTATTGACTTAACTTATCAATCAATTGATCTTGATGCTCAAGCTCAACTGATTTTTGAGTTTTTGCTTCAAGCAATTCGTGGCTTAAATTCAAAGCAGCCATAAGTAATGCTTTTTGATCGTTTCTGACAGTTGAACGTTGTTTCATTTGTTCAACTAAATCATTCAGATTTTTGGCGGCCGCTTTTAGTGCCTCTTCTTGCCCAGCCGGACAAGCAAATTGCTGCTCTTTACCAAGCAATTCAACAGTGACTCGCTGGTTTTGCAGCTCAGACATTAGCTTGCCTGTTGTGCGCTTTGTAATTTATCTAATAATGACGACAAGGTGGTGCTTGCATCTTTTTGTTTTTCTTCATTTTCAAGGGCTTCTAACTGTAATAACTCATTTTCATCAAGCAGTTTACTGTTTTGCTCTTTAAGCTCTGTAATATCAGTTTGCAACTGATTATTACGGGTAATTAGTTGGTCGATCAGTTGTTCGAGTTGTTGAAGAGTATTGTTGTTCATAAATGCGCTCATATAACTGTAATTAATGTCATGCAAATGTAAAGCAAAGTGTGTTTATTTGCCAGCATTTACGCTGGTTTTAGGTGATTTTTATTCTATGTTAAGGGATAATTCATGCTATTGGCTTTTTCATTCAGAAATGGTTCACGTAAACACCCGCTTTTGCTGTGACGATTGCCAAAGTAGTGTGCTTTATGGTTCACTAATTTTATTAAACAGCGTATGGCGAAAATAAATAATGCTTAGTTACAGACACTCCTTTCATGCGGGTAACCCTGCCGATGTACTTAAACATTTAGTGTTAGCGCAAGTGCTGGGTTATCAAACAATAAAAGATAAGCCGCTTGACTATATCGATACGCATTCGGGTGCTGGTTTTTTTGAGCTGGCAGCACCAGACGCGCAAAAAACCCAAGAGTACCAAGATGGCATAGAAAAACTTTGGCAACATACCAGTCAGCACGGTGCCTTAAACGACTACATTGAATTAATAAAATCGTTTAATGAAAGTTCGTCTCTGGCTTTTTACCCAGGTTCACCAAAAATCGCCGAACACTTTTTACGCCGCCAAGATAAGGGCTGGTTTTTTGAGTTGCATCCGCGAGATTTGGTATTACTTGAAGAAAACATGCAAGGTAAGCGCTCTATTCGAGTGCGCGGCGAAAATGGGTTTGCGGGCTTAATTGGTTTATTACCGCCAGCCTCGCGCAGAGCCTGTGTGTTAATAGACCCACCTTATGAAATAAAAGACGATTACAATACGGTAGTACAAACCATTGTCAAAGCCCACCAACGCTTTGCGACGGGTACATATATGATCTGGTATCCGGTTGTGGACAGAGAACGTATTGATAATATGGAGCAGGGTTTAATTGACGCGGGAATTAAAAATATTCAATTATTTGAATTAGGTACCGAAGCAGATACAGAAGTACATGGTATGACCGCCTCTGGAATGATAGTGATAAATCCACCATGGAAGCTGAAACAAACTATGGATGACGTGTTACCTGAACTAGTAAGCTTGTTGAGTAAGCCTAGTGGTTTTTACCGTAGCGAGCAGTTAGTCGCCGAATAAAAATAAATAAGCCCAGTTTAACTGGGCTTATTTATTTGCTTAGATGTGGGGTATTGTTACGTTCTTAATCAAAAGTAAACAGCGTTAAAGGTAGCAAGTTGGTTGCCTGCCTCATTTTGTAATACTAATTTTTCACCATTAATTTGCCATTGCGTTACTGCCTGAAGCACAGCCGCCATCGCGCTTTCTTGTTCCATATTGTCATGACACATTTTTTGCGTGGTAGCTAACTGCGTAAAAGTCACTGCTTGCTTCGATACTTCATAACCGCCATTAAAGTTATTACATCCTAAAAAGCCGTGTACGGTGTTATCACTATTAAACTGAATAAATGGTTCTTTGGTATTCACTACAACGGGGTTGCCATCGATTGAAACGGCTTTGAAATAGGTGTTTACTAAGTCAACGTCTGGCTTTGGCGCTACTTTTGAAACAATAATTTCTAAAGGCTCTGATGAGGCCGTATTATCAAAAGGCGAGTTACTCGTTGTGCTGGTGTATAGCAAGTTTCCTTGATTATTAATGGTTGCACGCACGCTATAGCGGTGAGTTGGGTCAATCTTTTCAAGGTTATACTCAAGCTCTACTTTATAAGGCGGTGCGCCTACTAAATCAATTACCTGCTCAGAGATAACCGTTGCTGCCACATCCATTTTTGACACATCAACCAAGGTAACGGTTAGCTGTGAATTAGGCGCAATTAGGCTGCGATCTAAGTAACTAACTTGCACAGGTAAGGTGGTCATTGTTTGCGCCACAGCACTATTTTGTTGTGCTGCGTCATCGTTACATGCGCTCAGCATAAGTGTGCCACTTGCTAGAAAACACAAGCCTGCAATCGACTTTAACATTGAATTTGGCTTCGATGAGAACATAAGAGTTCCTTGATGGAGTATGGTATGAGGTCGCTAGCATACGGTTGAATTGCTTAATCATTGCTTAACTAGCAAATAAAGAAAGTCGAGATATAAAAAAGGCGCTAGGCGCCTTGATTTATTACTTATTTTTTTACGTATTTAGTTAAAATTACAATACGCTGTCCATCAACACGTCCTTCAATATGTTCAGGGTTGCTGGTTAAGCCAATATTGCGCACGGCTGTACCGCGCTTTGCTGTTAAGCTGCTACCTTTCACATCTAAATCTTTTATTAACGTGACGGTGTCGCCAGCTTGTAGTACTACACCATTGCTATCAATGTGTTTAATATCATCATCTTCAGCAAGCGCTTGCTGCGCCCATGTTAATGTGTCTTCTTCAAGGTAAATCATATCTAGCGCGTCTTGTGCCCATCCGTTATCAGCTGCTAACTGAGTCAGCATGCGATAAGCAACAACTTGTACCGCAGGTGTTTGACTCCACATACTGTCATTTAAGCAATGCCAATGGGTCGGGGTTAAATCGCTATTGCCTTCAATTTGATCTTTACATGTTTGACAGGTGTAGATGCATTTATCTGAATGAGCTTCGGTAACAGGAGGAACTTCGTATACAGTTAGGTTGTCTGTTGCTGCGCAGAGTTCACATTGGTTACTGCTACGTTCTATTAAGGCTTGTTCAATGCTCATATAAGGGACTCTTTTTTGTGAGTTTATAAAAAATTAATAATCGCATTATACCTTATAACCATAACCTTTGGGTATGCTTAGAGCAGTTGTAAACTCAAAAACCCTATAAAAAATGAGGATACTAATAACTCTGCTCTAGGGTTATAAATTTAGTCTTATTTGTTTGTTTTTAATCTAATTAAAATTGCAGCAAGTCTTTAAAGTTTCACTATACTGGTTAAATAATAAAAAATAATGATGACATCACTGTTAAGTAGGAAGGTTAATGCCAAATAATCTAGAGGTAAAAAATTCATCTATTTTGGTTACTCAATATATTGCTAGGCAACCAATTTTTGACGGTGATAAAAGTATTTTTGCTTATGAGTTGCTCTATCGCGATTCAGTTAATAATGCTTTTCCTGTAGGAACAACTGACGGGCAAGCCACTGGGCGACTTTTTTTTAATGCGCTAATGCTGGTTGGCATAGAAAAGCTAACGCTCAATCAAACTGCGTTTATTAATTTATCGAGCGAGGGGCTTTTAGAGGATTTGCCTAAATTATTACAGCCTGAGAATACTGTAATTGAAATTGTTGAGCGCACTGAAAATATAGAGCTTGTTGTTGAGAGAGTGACAGAGTTAAAAAAAGCAGGATATGTATTTGCGTTAGATGACTACGACTCACATGAAAAATGGCAACCATTACTCAGTTTGGTTGATTATATTAAGCTTGAAGTTGAAGAGCCCGTAATAAAAACCAGCATGTTGCTGAAAAAGCTCAAACGCAATTTTCCTAATATTAAAATAGTGGTAGAGCGAATTGAAACCTATGATGAATTTAGGCAGCTTAAAGAGGTTGGATGCGATTATTTTCAAGGGTTCTTTTTTGCACATCCAGAAATGTTAAGTTACAACAGTATCGAACCTCTAAAAATGGCTGTTTTAGACTTACTGCGTTGCACATCCCGCACAGATTTAGACTTTAATGAAATTAATCTACGCATTTCTAAAGATGTCGGTTTGACTGCACGCGTCCTAAAACTAGTGAATGCTCGCTCTGCTAATAAAAATTTAGTGATAACGTCTATTCCTCAGGCGGTTGTGTATTTAGGGGAAGATTCTATTAGAAAGTTTGTACGAGTATTGGCGCTAAGCGAACTTGGCTCAGACAAGCCCAGTGAACTTACTCGTTTAGGCTTATGTCGAGCGCAGTTCATGCAAATAATTTTAGAACCAGGCGGAAAAGTCATTGCAGAACAAGGTTATTTAGTCGGCTTAATGTCGGTGCTTGATGCTATTTTAGATATGGAGCTGGAAGCTATTGCTAAAGAGTTTAGTTTAGGGGCTGAGTTATCCGGTGCACTATTAAGTTTTGAAGGCATGATGGGTAATTCTTTACATTTAATAAAAGCGGTAGAGGAAGATAATTGGCAATTGGCTAAAAAGTTGTTAGAAACTATTCGCCCAGCCTCGAATATTGAGACCGTATTTAGCGCCATGTTGGATGCACGCCAGTATGCGGATGAACTATTGGCCACTATTATTGAGCAAGACTAACGCAAAACGTTTGGGTATGATTGGCACATATTGATTTTACTTAGTATTACACCATGCGTTTATTTTTACCTATTACCACTATTTTAATTGCCTTAGCTTTATTAATTCCCGGGGTGACTCAGCCCGTACTGAGTATGGAAGGTAAAATTGATAAGTCTAAACTTGCTGAGGCGGGCATTGAAATGTTGGCAGATGAAGGGAATCAAAACACCCGTAATATGCTAATGATGATCTCGAGTATGTTGGGGTTAGATAAACTTGAAGGCGAGATCAGCGCTTATCAAAAAACGCGCAGTATTTGGGGCACCGTTAACGAACTGGCCGATAACAAAAACTACTTAGTGGCGATATTAGTGGCGTTTTTTTCAATGGTGATCCCAACAATTAAGCTGCTGCTTCAATTGTTGTATTGTGTGCTGAAGGAGACTTCGTTTAAGCACAATCTTGGTAAGGTGATTATCGGTTTAAGTAAATGGAGTATGGTGGATGTGTTTGTTATTGCATTAATAGTGGCTTACATGGCTGGTAATGCAAACGCGAACTCAGAAGATTTACTTAATATGCATGCTGAGTTTGGTACTGGTTTTTGGTATTTTACCGGCTATTGCTTGTTCGCCATTGCGGCCAGTAGCTTCATAAAGCCAGTAGTAAAAACCAGTTAATTATTGAGTTTTAAACACAGTTCCCATAAACTTTAAACGTCTATTTATTTTTAGGTTAATTCATTGCAACGTATTTACTGTATTTTACTCACGCTAACTTTGCTACTCACTTTTGTGGGTCAAGCCGTTGCGTCTGTATCTATGGTATGTGATATGCCGCATACGAACATGGCAACCCATGCATCGATGCAGCATAGTAAGATGGCAATGAGTGACGACGCTGATACAACAACCCTGTCTATGGATTGCTGTAGTGAGCAAAGCACGTTAACCCAAGATTGCAGTTGCCCGATGAGTGCTTGTAGTTCGCATTCAGCCTTGCATGTAAACTCACTATTTATAGCCTCCAAATTACCCTCTGAAAAAGTGCAACATGCTGTAATACAGCATCAAGTTAACTTTGCACGTTCTCTTTACCGTCCTCCTATGCCTGCATAATCGCAGGGTAGGTGTATTTAAAATTTAGTTATTTAGCTTATTGTCATCTATCTGCTTATAAATTTAATCGTTTTCATTCGTTATTTTTAAATTTAAGTGGAGCAAGTGATGAATCACTTCGCAGTATTAAAATCCGTGTGTATAAGTAGCTTGTTGAGTATTAGTGTCTCTGTACACAGTGCTGAACTAGGTTTAAATGAGGCAATTAACTATGCCTTAAACCATGAGCCCTGGCTTAAAGCTAGCAAGCAAAAACAATCATCAATTGAAGCAAAAAGTATTGCTGCAGGAACCTTACCTGATCCAGTGCTTACATTAGGGTTAATGAACCTACCAACTAATGGTTTTGCTTTTGATCAAGAAAATATGACCCAATTTAAGGTGGGAATTAGCCAATCACTGAGCCGAGGCGATAGCCTAGCACTTCAACAAAAGGCCCTTTCTCAGTCAGCTGCAGCAGAGCCTTGGCTGCGCAAAGATAGACTCGCGCAAGTAAAAACCATAGTTACTGAGTCATGGCTCAATGCTTATAGAGCGCAACGAAGCATTGCACTAATTGAGCAAGATAAAGCTTTGTTTACCCAGCTCATTGATATTACAGAATCAAGCTATGTAAGCTCGGTGGGCAAAACACGCCAACAAGATATTATTCGAGCGCAATTAGAGTTAACCCGCCTTGAAGATAAATTAATACAACTGGAGCAGCAGCTACAAGGTGCTAAAAAGCGGCTAACACAATGGTTGCCTATCGCTATGCTGAGCCAGCCTGTCAGTGATGACTTTTCAGAGCTTACAGCATTAAAAAACTACACCGAGTTAGAGTATCAGCAATTAATGACCATGCTATTAAAGCACCCTGCAATTATGGCAATGGATAATGCAATAGTGGCAAAGCAAACTCAAATTAGTGTGGCTGAGCAAGGCTATAAACCGCAAATTGGCGTTAATATGGGGTACGGTTATCGTGATGACATGCCAATGGGTGGCTCGCGAGCAGACCTTTTCTCTGTGGGTATAAGTATTGATTTACCGCTGTTTACCGATAACCGCCAAGACCAACTAGTAAATGCTGCCATTGCTGATAGCGAAGAAGCTAAAACACAAAAATTAATAGCCCTTAAAAAGCTACAAGGGATGTACTTTAAGGAAGTTAGCCAGTTAGCGCGGCTTCATCAGCGCGCCGAGCTTTATCAAGCCAAGCTGCTGCCGCAAATGGCTGAGCAAGCTCAAGCGACCCTAAATGCCTACACTCGCGATGATGGTAATTTCTCAGATGTGATGCAAGCGCGTATTAGTCAATTAAATGCCAAGATAGACGCCCTAAACATTCATGTTGATCAAAAGATAATTATTGCAAGGTTAAATTATTACGCCAGTGCTGATGATACCAGCTTAAAAAACACACCACAGTAGGAGCCGAGCTATGAATACTAATTTAAAATTATTACTGGTGGCTATATGTAGTGCGGCATTAACTACGGGGATATTATTAAGCTTACCTAGTGAGCACTCTATGCCAACTGACAGTAAAGCCAGTAGTAAAAAAGAGCCGCTTTATTGGGTGGCACCTATGGATAGTAATTATCGTCGTGACGAACCTGGTTTATCGCCCATGGGCATGGATTTAGTGCCTGTTTACGAAGAGTTAGACAGTGGCGCAAATGAAGGGCCTGGCAGTATTAAAATTTCACCCACAGTGATTAATAATTTAGGTGTGCGCACCGCCCCTGTTGCGTTTGCTGCACTTGAAAATGAAGTTAACACGGTAGGTTATGTGCAATACAACCAAGACCAGCTAATTCATATTCATCCGCGGGTAGAGGGATGGGTCGAAACCTTATACGTTAAAGCCGCGGGTGATCAGGTTAAACAAGATGAGCCACTTTATACCTTATATTCACCACAGTTAGTGAATGCACAAGAAGAATTTGTGTTGGCGTTAAAGCGCAATAATCCGGTGCTAATTCGTGCCGCTAAAGCCCGATTAAAATCGCTCAATGTGTCTGATGGCTTCATTTCACGCCTGCAAAAAAGCCAGCAAGTACTGCAAAACATAACGTTTTATGCCCGCCAAGGTGGTGTTGTTGATGAGCTTAATATTCGCGAAGGATTTTATGTTAAACCTGATACCTCAATGATGAGTATTGCTCAGCTTGATGAAGTATGGGTTGAGGCTGAGGTATTTGAGCGCCAAGCAGAACTTATCCGTGTTGGCTTGCCTGTAACCATGACACTCGATTATTTAAGTGGTCAACGTTGGCAAGGGCAAGTGGATTATATTTACCCTACCTTAGATGCTAAAAATCGTACTTTAAGAGTGCGTTTGCGCTTTGATAACCAAGGCCATCAGTTAAAGCCTAATATGTTTGCTCAAGTCAGTATTCATAGTCAAGTAGCTGAAAAACATTTAATCGTACCTAAAGAAGCTGTTATTCGCACTGGTAGCCAAAACCGTGTTGTAGTTGCACTTGGGGAAGGTCGTTTTAAATCGGTCGAGGTAACTTTAGGGCGAAGTGATGCGGCGAATACCGAAATTTTATCAGGTGTTATGGCAGACGATGAAGTGGTTACTTCAGCACAGTTTTTAATTGATTCAGAGTCGAGTAAAAATTCTGACTTTAAACGTATGCAAGCAGTCTCGCATAACAGTATGCAAATGAGTGATGCCAACCCAAATACGGCAACTGTGAATGGAGTAATTAATAGTATTGATGCTAATAATCGAATCGTGAATATCAGCCGTGAGGCAATTGAAAAGTGGGGCCGAGGACCTGCAACAATGGACTTTATACTAGCAAAAAATGTAATGACTGAGATGCTTAAGCCTAATGATGAAGTTACTTTTACCTTTAGCATTGAGCAAGGTGAATTTGTGATTCATACAATAACGCCTGTGCATGCTACGCACAGTCAGTATCACTAGGAGTGGTTATGATTACTGCAATTATTCGCTGGTCTGTTGTTAACCGTTTTTTTGTTTTATTACTGACCGCAATACTGGTTGGTGGCGGCTTGTTTGCTGCAAAAAACACGCCTGTAGATGCCTTACCCGACTTATCAGATGTACAGGTTATTGTTAAAACCTCTTATCCCGGGCAAGCGCCGCAAGTAGTGCAAGATCAGGTTACATTCCCGATTACCACGGCAATGCTATCGGTACCTGGGGCGCAAACAGTACGCGGTTTTTCTTTCTTTGGCGACTCCTACGTGTACGTTATTTTTGACGAAGACACCGATTTATACTGGGCACGAAGTCGTGTTCAGGAATATTTAAGTCAAGTATCTGCCCGTTTGCCTAGTACGGCAATTGCAGAGCTTGGCCCCGATGCCACCGGCGTTGGATGGGTGTATTTATATGCACTCACTGATACCACCGGTAAGCATGACCTAAGCCAATTACGCAGTTTACAAGATTGGTTTTTAAAATTTGAACTGCAAACTGTACCCGGTGTGTCCGAAGTGGCATCGGTAGGCGGCATGGTCAAACAATACCAAGTAAACGTTCAGCCCGATAAGCTTCGTGCTTATGGTATTCCGCTAAGCCTTATTCAAACTGCCATTAAGCAAGGCAATCAAGAAATGGGTGCATCGGTAGTTGAGATGGCAGAAGCTGAATACATGGTAACCAGTACTGGCTACGTAAAAAGTGTTGCTGATTTAGAAGCCATTCCTTTAGGTATAAACGCTAACGGTACTGCACTACAGTTACGTGATGTTGCTAATGTGCGTTTAGGTCCGCAAATGCGCCGCGGTGTTGCCGAGCTTAATGGCGAAGGCGAGGTGGCAGGTGGCGTAGTGGTTATGCGTTTTGGTGAAAACGCGCAAAAAACCATAGAGCTCGTTAAAGCTAAATTAGAGTCACTTAAAAAAGGGCTACCAGAGGGGGTTGAAATTGTACCTGTGTACGATCGCTCTCATTTAATAAAAGACGCAGTTGATAACCTCACTTCTAAATTGATAGAAGAGCTTATTGTAGTGGCTTTAGTGTGTGTGGTGTTTTTATTCCATGTACGCTCATCGTTGGTGGCTATTATTACCTTACCGTTAGGCATACTCACCGCTTTTATTATTATGTACTGGCAGGGTATTAACGCCAATATCATGTCATTAGGCGGGATTGCTATAGCGATTGGTGCTATGACCGATGGTGCGATTGTGATGATTGAAAATATGCACAAGCACATGGAGAAAAAGCCACTAACAGATGAAAACCGTTGGCAAGTGGTGATTGACTCTGCCAGTGAAGTTGGGCCTGCGTTATTTTTTAGCTTATTAATAATTACAGTGAGTTTTATGCCGGTATTTATTTTAGAAGCTCAGGAAGGACGAATGTTTGCGCCATTAGCGTATACAAAAACCTATGCAATGGCAGCTTCTGCTGGATTAGCAATTACCTTAGTACCCGTACTGATGGGTTATTTCATTCGTGGTAAGGTGATATCTGAAAATAAAAACCCAGTTAACCGTTTACTGGTAAATAGTTATAAGCCGCTGTTAAATCTAGTATTAAAATTTCCAAAAAGCACCTTGCTGATTGCGCTAGTTATCACTTTAGTGGGCTTTTATCCGATAAATAAAATAGGCAGTGAATTTATTCCACCTCTTGATGAGGGGGATCTAATGTATATGCCGACTACTTACCCAGGAATTTCAATAGGTAAAGCGCGCGAGCTATTGCAGCAAACCGATAAATTGATTGCCACTGTGCCCGAGGTAAAAACCGTATTTGGTAAAATTGGACGAGCGGAAACGGCAACCGATCCGGCACCACTGACCATGATTGAAACCTTTATACAGTTTAAGCCTAAGGCTCAGTGGCGCGAAGGCATGACCACTGAAAAGCTCAAACAAGAGCTGGATGCTTTAGTTAAGTTTCCTGGGTTAACTAACGCTTGGGTAATGCCAATTAAAACGCGGATAGACATGCTGGCTACTGGGATTAAAACCCCTGTGGGTATAAAAGTCGCGGGCCCTAATTTGAATGAGATTCAAAAAATAGGTCAACAAATAGAGGTGTTACTTAAAGATCTTCCCGGTACGGCGTCTGTTTATTCAGAGCGTGTAGCGGGTGGACGTTATATTAAGGTAGATATTAACCGTGAAAAAGCAGCGCGCTACAGTTTAAATATTGCTGATGTGCAACAAGTAGTCGCAACCGCTATTGGTGGTATGAACGTGACTGAAACGGTTGAGGGTCAAGAGCGCTACCCGGTTAATCTTCGTTATCCGCAAGCGTACCGTGACTCCCCTGAAGAACTGATGCTTTTACCTATTGTTACTCCAACGGGTCAACGTATCGCACTTGCTGATGTGGCGGATGTATTTATTAGTGATGGCCCACCTGGAATAAAAAGTGAAAATGCCCGTTTAAATGGTTGGAGCTTTATTGATATTAAAGATACCGATATTGGTAGCTATGTAGCAAATGCCCAGCAGTTACTAAACGAGCAGCTAATTTTACCTGCTGGATACTCTATAACTTGGGCAGGGCAATACGAATACATGGAGCGTGCCAAAGCCAAACTGAGTTATGTGTTACCGCTTACCTTAGCCATTATCGTAGTACTGCTTTACCTTAACTTTAGAAGTTTCACCGAGGTATTTATTATTATGGCGACTTTACCACTGGCGATGATAGGCGGTATCTGGCTAATGTACTTAGAAGGCTTTAACTTCTCTGTTGCTGTGGGGGTCGGCTTTATTGCCCTTGCTGGGGTGGCCGTAGAAATAGGCGTTATAATGTTGGTGTATTTAAACCAAGCCTATAAAGCGCAGGTAGAGGCTGCTTCTAAAATGGGTAAAAGCTTGAGTATAGAGCAGCTTAAACAGGCGATACTAGAAGGTGCGGGTCTACGAGTACGTCCGGTAATGATGACAGTGGCAACCATAGTGATTGGCTTATTACCGGTGCTTTATGGCACAGGCACGGGTAGTGAAGTAATGAGCCGAATAGCCGCCCCCATGGTTGGCGGTATGTTTAGCGCCATTGTTTTAACATTGCTGGTATTGCCTGCTGTGTATTTATTGTGGCGAAAGCGCAACCTATAATATTTACACTGATTGTGTAACTTGTACTGAAAATATCAGTACAAGTTAGGCAATCCTTTCTTTATCTACTGATTTTATTGCATTTCTTATTGGCATGATTCACGCATCTATTTAATCAATAGGTTTTAAAAAGTAAGGAACGCACATGCAAGTTAAAACAATTCAAGAAGTGTTCGATTGGACCGTTCAGTTTCATACACAAATGGCGGCTAATTTTTTTAGCGTAAGGGATTTACTTGGAGAGCATAACAAACAGTTAATCGATTATTGTGTTGAGTATGAAAAAAAACTCGCTGAGGATTTAATTGGCTTTAAAGCAATCACTGAAATAAATACTTTAGATACATACTGCTATGAATATTTTTCAGAGCACTCAGAAATCATCAGCTTTACTGATTTAGACCGCAGTAATGAGCTAGATGAACTAGCGATTCAAGAGTATTTATCTCAGCAGCATCAAAAAGTATTAAATGCATACAGTTATTTGGCAGATAAAGCGCAGTCACCAGAGGCTCAAGAAAAGCTAGGGGAGATCTTACAGCTCGAAGAGCAAGGTTTGAAGCAGATGATGCAAAGTATTAATCGTCATGCAGACATGTAGCACTGGGTGTTATGCATAAAAAAGGCGCTATAATTAGCGCCTTTTTCGTGTTCATGATAATAGAGCTGATTTAACTTTGCTCTACATCAACCACTAAGTCACTCGTAATTGACTCAAGTGCATTAATAACTTCTTCTTTATTCAATCCGTTAGGCAGGCTCACGGTGGCAACAGCACTAAATATAGGCACTCCCCAGTTTGGCGCACTTTGCTGCCTAGAGTTTAAGTTTGTAATGTTCGCGCCTTTATGGCGAATAACACTTGCTAGCTCTTGCACTATACCAGGGCGATCGTTACCGGTGATCACAAAGTTAAGTTGCTCAAGCTCTACAGGCTCAATTTCAGTGTTGCCCTTTTCAATGCGAACATCTAACTTAGGAAGCCCATTGAGCGCATTTTGAAATGTCTGTAAATGCTCTTCAGCCACTTCAACCTGTATAATGCCTGCAAAGTGCCCGAGTAAGTGACTCAAATTACTGCTTAACCAATTGCCATGGTTTTCCAATATAACCGATGAAATACTTTCTACTAAACCGGGGCGATCTTCCCCTAAAATAGTTATTACCAACTGCTTCATAATAGTTCTCTTTTTAAGCCCAAATGAAAAAATAAATGCATAGGCATTAAGTGATGCTATCTAATGTATGTGATTCTAAATGTATGTAAAAGCTAACCACAAAAGGATTGTTACATCTTAAGAGGTTACTTTGTTGTTGTTATATTAGATGCCCATAGAGTATTGTCTTGGATAAATAGTTTGTCCAATTAATAATTGATTTAGTTCATTAAGAACGTATAAATAAATACAATCACTACTACAAACAATACTTTAATCTTATTTAAAATCGTGATTTTGCTTAAAATCCACTCATAAAGCTGAAAGTTTAATCTGCAAAGACAAACAGACCCTATATAAGTAAAGAATTATTACGACTGTAACATTACTGTCACTTTGATGAAATATAATGCGCCCAACGTTAAGATATAAGGGTGTTTTGATGACTTCAAATCCGAATAAACCGACTTTTAATACGGATCGAAGCCGTCTATTTAAAGACCGGTTTGCTAAGTTTGGCATAACCGCAGGCGGTATAATGGTATTAATAGCACTGCTATTGATCTTCTTTTACCTTCTTTATGTAGTGCAGCCTATTTTCGAGTCAGCTAAAGTTGAAAAACGCGCTAGCTTTAATGTTGCTAATGCTGAGCAAATAGTAGGGCTTGGTGTTGAGGAGCAAACTGAGGTTGCTTATTTACTTGATGATCAAGGTCAAGTTAACTTCTACAGTGTTGATAAAGCAAAGTTTGGTAAAAAACTAAAAACACTTAATGCTACTTTACCCGCGCAGGTAACCAGTTTTGCAAATAGTGCTCCTTTTCAAGGGCATTATGCGTATGGTTTAGAAAATGGCACAGTGACAATTGTAGCACCTAAGTTTTTAGTCACCTTCCCTAATAATGAGCGTAAGCTAACTCCGCGTTTAGGTTATCCACTGGGTGAAATGGCACTCGAAGTTGATGAGCAAGGTGCCGCTATTAAGCGTTTTGCCTTTAGCCATTATGAAGACAAAACAGCCGTTGTGGCACTTACTGCCGATAAACGTGTGGTATTTAGTAGCTTTGTAGCCGAAGAAAATATGTTTACCGGTGAAGTTGAATGGCAAGTAGAGCGCACCGAGCTTAACGTTGATGGTCGCGTAGATGAGCTATTAATGTCGCCAGATACCACCCGCACATTTGTTCGTTCTGCCAATCAAATTTACGTATTCGATACCCGCTACCCAAGTGAAGTTGAGCAAATTCAATTATTATCTGCCAATGAAGAAAACGCGAATATAGTGTCATCGCAACTATTGGCTGGTGCAAACTCACTGATGTTGGCCAATGATAACGGTGAAATATCCCAGTGGTTTGAAATCAACACAGACTCAGGGCGTGAATTTCAAAAAATCCGTTCGTTTGAAACTACCAAACAAAGCAAGCTGAATATTTTTACTGAGTTTTATCGTCGTACCTTTTTTACAACGGGTCAAAATGGTGAATTAGGGCTTTATTACACCACCAGCGAAGCAAAGTTATGGCAAGGTAAAGTCAGTGATGGTGAAATTGAACAGTTTGCTATTGCTCCGCGTTCAAATGCGGCGCTAATTTTAGCTGATAACAAGCTGACGGTTTTAGAAATTCATAACGAGCATCCAGAAGTAACGTGGTCAGCGCTTTGGCAAGAAGTATGGTACGAAGGCTACCCTGAGCCCGGCTATATTTGGCAATCTACTTCTGCCAGTGATGATTTTGAATCGAAGTTTTCACTAGTGCCAATTTCATTTGGTACTTTAAAAGCTGCTATGTACGCAATGTTATTTGCTGTACCTATTGCTATTTCAGCCGCTATTTATACTGCTTATTTTATGTCGAGCGAATTGCGCCGTGTGGTAAAGCCAACGGTTGAAATAATGGAAGCTCTGCCTACGGTAATACTCGGCTTTTTAGCTGGCTTGTGGTTAGCGCCTTTAATTGAAGAGCACTTGCCGGCTATTGTTGGTTTACTGGTGTTACTGCCATTGGGTATTTTAGCAACCGCTTTAGGCTGGAATAAATTACCTGCGGTTATTCGCCATAAAATCCCTGAAGGTTCACATTCAATTTTATTAATACCAGTGGTGTTATTTATTGGTTGGTTGTCGTTTGCGATGAGCGAAAGTATTGAGTTATGGATGTTTGATGGCAATGTGCGTCAATACCTAACTAATGAATTAGGCATGACCTTCGATCAGCGTAATTCATTAGTAGTGGGTATCGCGATGGGCTTTGCGGTTATTCCAACTATTTTCTCAATTGCCGAAGATGCGGTATTTAGTGTGCCTAAACATTTATCAAATGGCTCGTTAGCATTAGGTGCTACGCAGTGGCAAACCCTAATTCGTGTGGTGTTATTAACCGCCAGCCCAGGTATTTTTTCTGCAGTAATGATGGGATTAGGCCGTGCCGTAGGCGAGACTATGATTGTACTTATGGCTACCGGTAATACCCCAATTATGGATTGGAGTATTTTCCAAGGCATGCGTACCTTAGCCGCTAATATCGCCGTCGAAATGCCTGAGTCGGAAGTAGGGAGTTCGCATTACCGAATTCTATTCTTAGCCGCCTTTGTATTATTCATATTCACCTTTATTTTCAACACAGTTGCTGAGTTTGTTCGTCAGCAGCTGCGTGAAAAATACAGCTCAATGTAAGTGGAGAAACACGACATGGTAAAGCAGTGGTTTAGGTCTGGTTCTCCTTGGATTTGGATGACCGGTGGTGCTGTCAGCATCAGTTTAATTTCAGTAATTGGTTTACTCGCCATGATTGCATGGAAGGGACTAAGCTTTTTTTGGCCATCTCAAGTTATGCAGTATGAGCTTGAAGGTTCAATTGCTAAGCAAACCGTTATTGGTGAAATTTATGACCGTGAATTAGTACCGAAGTCGCGTTTAGCGGCAACCGGTATTGATGTTTCTAAATTTGAAAAAGACGAGGTTGAGCGTTTACTAATTAAAACGGGTAACCGTGAGTATGTTGATTTAGATTTTCGCTGGATACTCGAAACCGATATCAAACAAAGCTCAGCGCCTAAAGCACTTGCGGTGTTTGAGCGCAGCAAAAACGGTAATTTTTACGGGTATGTAGAAAGCGTCATTAAAGACGGTCAGACGGTAACAGCAGATAAAGTTGAAACCTTACATGACCTTGTAGAGCGTGCGGTTGACTTAAACGACGAAGCGCTTGATTTACAAAATGGCGACATAGGGCATATTAACTATGAGCTAGAGCGTTTACGTTTACAGGAAAAAGCCTACTTGCTTGATAACGAGCTAACCGACGAACGTGTTGCTGAACTTGCTCAAGCGCGTGCTGATTTACGTACGAAATATGGCGAATTAGAAAAAGAGTTATTCGCACTGCGTAAACAGGCTAAACGTGACCAAGTAACCGTAAAGGATATGCGTGGTGAGGTTGTTACAATCCCGCTATATCAAGTGTTGGATGTATGGTTTCCAAACGATATGGGCTTTTTTGCTAAACTAGGTCATTACTTTGTGCAGTTAGGTAAGTTTGTTTCAGATGACCCACGTGAAGCCAATACCGAAGGTGGCGTATTTCCTGCTATTTTTGGTACGGTATTTATGGTGATGTTAATGGCTGTGATTGTAACGCCATTTGGCGTGGTTGCTGCTATTTACTTACATGAATATGCGGCTAAAAACGCAATTACTAAAATGATCCGTATTGCGGTTATTAACTTGGCGGGTGTTCCGTCTATTGTATACGGCGTATTTGGCTTAGGCTTCTTTGTTTATATGGTTGGTGGTAGTGTTGACCAATTATTTTATCCTGAGTCATCGCCTACCCCTGTATTTGGTACACCTGGTGTGATGTGGTCGGCACTTACCTTGGCTATATTAACGTTGCCTGTGGTAATAGTGTCAACCGAAGAAGGTTTATCTCGTATTCCTAGTACAGTGCGTGATGGTTCATTAGCACTGGGTGCGACTAAGGTAGAAACGCTATGGCGAATCATTATTCCTATGGCCAGCCCTGCAATTATGACGGGGTTAATTTTAGCGGTTGCTCGTGCTGCGGGTGAAGTTGCACCGCTTATGCTGGTGGGTGTGGTAAAAATGGCGCCAACGTTACCGCTTGATGGTAACTTCCCATATATACATTTAGACAGAAAGTTCATGCACTTAGGTTTTCATATTTACGATGTTGGCTTTCAAAGTCCGAACGTTGAAGCGGCGCGTCCGCTGGTATATGCAACGGCCTTTTTGTTAGTGTCGGTTATTATTACCCTTAACATCACAGCCATTGGTATACGTAACCATTTACGTGAAAAATTCAGATCGCTTGAGCATTAATTTAGTATAGGTAACAAACATGATTACAGTCGCTCCAAAAGTAAACCAAGCAAAGCCAAGCTTGAAGTTAGATTTAAATAATTTAACAGACGAACAAAAAGCGCTAGAAATTAAAGATCTCGACCTTTACTACGGTGATAAACAAGCACTGAGTAAAGTAAATATGAATATTCCTAAAGGCCAAGTAACAGCATTTATCGGCCCGTCAGGTTGTGGTAAGTCAACCTTATTACGTTGTATTAACCGCATGAACGACTTGGTTGATATTTGTCGTATTGAAGGCGAAATCATGCTGCATGGACAAAATATTTACGATAAAAGCGTTGATGTTGCAGCCCTTCGTCGTAATGTCGGCATGGTGTTTCAGCGTCCAAACCCATTTCCAAAATCAATTTATGAGAATGTGGTTTACGGTCTTCGCCTGCAAGGCATTAAAGAAAAGCGTAAGCTAGATGAAGTGGTAGAGCAATCGCTACGTGGTGCGGCTCTTTGGGATGAAGTAAAAGACCGACTGCACGATAGCGCATTTGGTTTATCGGGTGGTCAGCAGCAACGTTTAGTTATTGCCCGCTCTATTGCGATTGAACCTGAGGTATTACTACTTGATGAACCAACATCAGCACTCGATCCGATTTCAACCTTAGTAATCGAAGAGCTAATTAATGATTTAAAGAATAAATTTACTGTGGTTATTGTTACTCACAACATGCAACAAGCAGCTCGTGTTTCTGATCAAACAGCGTTTATGTATATGGGTGAGCTGATTGAGTATTCTGATACTAATACCTTATTTACGACGCCTACGAAGAAAAAAACAGAAGATTATATTACTGGTCGTTACGGCTAGTCGGGTTAAAACGCGAAAGCAATGAATTATTAAAGAAGGTCATTATGGAACACAACATTAATAAACATATTTCTGGTCGTTTTAATCAAGAGCTAGAAGATGTTCGTAACCATGTATTAAGCATGGGTGGATTGGTTGAGCAACAACTTAATAGCGCGCTTGATGCAGTAAGCCAAAACGATGCGGTATTGGCACAAAAAGTACGTGAAAACGACTACAAGGTTAATGCAATGGAAGTCAGTATTGATGAAGATTGCACCCGTATTATTGCTAAGCGCCAACCAGCAGCCAGTGATTTACGTTTGGTTATTGCAATAGCAAAAACCATTGCCGATTTAGAAAGAATTGGCGATGAAGCTAAGCGAATTGCTAAAGTTGCACTAGACTCATTTACTAAGGATCAACAAGATTTATTGGTAAACATTGAAAATATGGGTCGCCAAGTATCTAAAATGTTGCATGACGTTTTAGATGCGTTTGCACGTATGGATGTGCAACGCGCATTTGAAGTGCATAAAGAGGATGCTAAAGTAGATAGAGAGTATGAAGCAATTACTCGTCAAATAATGACCTACATGATGGAAGATCCGCGCTCAATTCCAAAAATTATGGATTTAGTATGGTCTGTTCGCTCATTAGAGCGTATCGGTGATCGTTGTCAAAACATCGCTGAATATGTCATTTATTTTGTAAACGGCAAAGATATTCGTCATACATCTCAAGAAGATATTGAAAAATCACTGTAGTGATACGAATAACTAAAAAATATCAAAGGCAGTAATACACTGCCTTTTTTATTTTTTGTAAATAATTGAATAAGAAAAAGCGTTCACAATCTAGCTTAATGCTGTAAAATTCAGGTTGAACAGCATATTGAATTGATTAAAGGGTCAGTTATGCCAACAAATTTTTTAGGTGTTTTTGCAAAATCACCTATAAAGCCAATAGAAGAACACATCAGAAAGGCTCATCAAGCTAGCGAAAGTTTGATACCTTTTTTTAATCATGTTTTTAAAGAAGAGTGGCAACAAGCAGAAGAGCTACGTTTAACCATTCGTAATATAGAACGTGAAGCTGATGAAATGAAAAGAACTATACGTTTACAATTACCTGGCGGATTATTTATGCCGGTAGAGCGTACAGATCTGCTCGAATTAGTAACCCAACAAGACAAAATTGCTAACAAGGCAAAAGACATTGCTGGGCGTGTAATTGGTCGTGAGATGATCATACCAAAAGAGATTCAAGAAGACTTTTTGGCATACGTAACTCGTTGTGTTGATGCAACTAAACAAGCATCTAAAGCGATCAATGAGTTAGAAGAATTGTTAGAAACGGGCTTTAAAGGCAGAGAAGTAACTCTGGTTGAAAAAATGCTCGTAGAATTGGATGCCATAGAACAAGACACGGATGAAATGCAAATTAGAATACGCCGCCAACTACGTAAAGTAGAAAGTGAGCTAAATCCAGTTGATGTGATGTTTTTATACAAAATCATTGAATGGGTTGGCGAGCTTGCAGATATTGCAGAGCGCGTAGGATCACGTCTTGAGCTGATGTTAGCTCGTTAATTTAAAATCAGTTCAAACACGAAAGATTAAGGTTACACAATGGATATCATTGCATCTTACGGCACGGTATTAATTTTAATTGCCGCAGCAGTCGGCTTTTTTATGGCTTATGGTATTGGCGCAAACGACGTTGCCAACGCGATGGGTACATCAGTAGGTTCAAAAGCACTTACCATTAAACAAGCGATTTTTATCGCGATGATTTTTGAGTTCGCAGGTGCTTATTTAGCGGGTGGTGAAGTAACATCAACAATTCGTAAAGGGATTATTGATGCGGCACCATTTGCCGATATTCCTGAGCTGATGGTTTTAGGTATGATCGCCTCTTTATTCGCCGCAGGCAGTTGGTTATTAATGGCCTCATTTTTAGGTTGGCCGGTATCGACTACTCATTCAATCATTGGCGCTATTATTGGTTTTGCTCTAGTTGCAGTAGGCACAGAGGCTATTCAATGGGGTAAAGTTGCCGGTATTGTAGGTAGCTGGGTTGTAACGCCAGCGATATCAGGTTTTATAGCTTACTTAATATTTATGAGTGCGCAAAAGCTGATTTTTGACACCGACGCTCCACTTAAAAATGCAAAGCGCTTTGTACCAATATACATGGGTTTAGCTGGCTTTATCATGGCACTTGTGACCATTAAAAAAGGCTTAAAGCACATTGGTATTAATTTAGGTACCGTTGAAGGTTTTGCTATTTCTATTGGTATAGCGGTACTGGTTGCTGTTATTGGTAAAATTGCTATTTCTCGTTTAAATATCGATCCTAAAGCGGATAGAGAAATGCAGTTTAACAATGTAGAAAAAGTATTTGCGGTACTTATGGTACTAACAGCTTGTTGTATGGCATTCGCTCATGGTTCTAACGATGTTGCTAATGCAATTGGGCCTCTAGCTGCTGTTGTAAACATTGTTGAAAACAATGGTGAAATTGCGAAGAAAGCCGCTATTGCTTGGTGGATATTACCACTAGGTGGTTTAGGTATTGTTGCCGGTCTTGCTATTTTAGGTAAAAAAGTAATTAAAACCATTGGTGAAGGTATTACTCATTTAACACCAAGCCGTGGTTTTGCTGCTGAATTAGCTGCTGCCTCTACCGTTGTTATTGCATCGGGCACAGGCTTACCTATTTCAACCACACAAACCTTAGTAGGCGCTGTGTTGGGTGTAGGTATGGCACGTGGAATTGCCGCACTTAACATGGGTGTAATAAGAAATATTGTAGTTTCTTGGGTAATTACATTGCCAGTTGGTGCTGCCCTTGCTATTGTTATTTTCTACGTACTAAGAACCGCCTTTGGGGTTTAATAAAAAGTACTTAAAAGACTTTTAGCTTGAAAAGATCTCAATGCCCTTGGTGTTGGGGTCTTTTTATTTGTGGAAAGAAAAATGACCAATCTCCCTAGTATTAAACAGCTGCAGTATTTATTAGCTGTACATCAACATCAACATTTTGGCCGAGCAGCAAGTGCCTGTTTTATTGGTCAGTCAACGCTCAGTACTGCGATTCAAAACCTAGAGGAAACTTTAGGATGTCAGCTTATAGAGCGAGAAAATCGCAGCCTAATGTTTACCACTATTGGTGAAGAGGTGGTTGAGCGTTCAAGAAAAATAATCAACGATACTATTAGTTTAAAAGAGTTAACTAAAAGCTTTTTAACACCGCTTAGTGGTACATTAACGGTAGGTGTTATTCCTACGATTGCGAGCTTTATTGCAGCGCCTTTGTATCACTTTTGTCAGCAAACATTTGTAGATTTAGAGTTGGTACTGATTGAAGACACCAGCGATAAGTTACTTGATAAGTTAGAGCATGGTCAAATTGATTTAGCATTATTAGCGCTGCCCTACGAAACCGATAAATTTCATACCCAAGTATTAGCGCAAGATCACTTTAGTTTAGTGCACCATAAAGACTACACACCAGCTAAAGGCATTGAAGACTTTAATTTACTACCAGAAGCCAGTGTATTTTTACTTGAGCGAGAACACTGTATGACAGGGCATGCGCTCAGTGCGTGCCATTTAAATCGCTCTAGCTGTATAAATCCCTTTGAGGCGGCTAGCTTACACACTTTATTGAGTATGGTTGAGTATAAACTTGGCGTGACGTTTTTGCCGCAAATGGCGATTAATGCGGGTATTTTAGAAAACAAAAACATGCTAGCTACGCCATCGCAAGGCGATGCCTATCGCGATATTGGTGTATTGTGGCGTAAAACAACAGGGCGCATTCGTGACTTTAAATTGTTTAGCCAACAACTAGAGGTCTTTTTGAAAAAGCAGTGTAGTGTTGATTTTAAATAGATAAAAAAAAGCGTATTTTAATTAATACGCTAAATAACACGGGGAATTATAGAGGCTGCTTATGCTGGCTGTGGTAGCTCTCTAGCGGCGGTAAAAATAGTAAGTAAACCCATACAACAACATTAAAGTACGGGACTAGCCCAAGCACTGTAAAGGTTTTTACAGGGTAGCCTTTAATCTGGGCATACTTGTAACATTGAAGCGCAATAGCAAAGTGTATAAACAATAATAACGTAATTAGTTGCGTCATAAACATCCTCCTTATGCCCCTATGTCCACCTTTAACAGTATAGACATCTAGACGATAAGAAATAAAGATGTCACGTAAAATCAAGGTAATCACTTAATTTTCATGACATTGTGCTGCCGATAAGCAAAGTATAGGTTAGATGGGCAAATTTGGAAGTAATAAATTGCTTAAATTTGTTTATTAATGTTTATAGTGACGTGAGGGTGTCTTGATAAAAAATAGGGTTGTTTTTAATTTTCTCTAACTCAATCAGTACCTTGTCAATTGGTACAGGGCGAGCAATAAAGTAGCCTTGCCCATAGTCGATACCAATTTCTTTAAGTGCAAAAAATACTTCTGCAGTTTCTACATATTCGGCAACAGAGCGCTTATCTAGTGAGCGACTGATGTCATTTATGGCTTTCACTAGCGCTAAGTCAATGGAGTCATTGAGCATATCGCGAACAAATGAGCCGTCAATTTTTACGTGTTGGGCTGGTAATTGTTTAAGGTAATTAAAGGTACTGAAGCCGGTGCCAAAGTCATCAATTGAAAAGTGGCAACCTAAATTATTTAGTCGTTCAATCATTTTTCGTGTCGCCGCTAAATTATTAATACTGGCCGATTCGGTTATTTCAAAAATAATTTTCGCAGGAGACACTTGATACTTCTCAAGGGTTGACTCTATTAATGGCAGCAAACGCTCATCTAAAAATGACTGTGCCGATAAGTTTATTGCAATTTGAAGAAGCTCTGGATGTGCAGCAACACTCGCAATGCTGTTACGAATAACACATTGGTCCATTAAAAAGGTATCGTTGAGCATTTCCAATGAGGGAATAAATTGATTAGGGTAAATAAGTTCGTCGTCTAGCTTTAACCTTAGCAGTACTTCAAAGTAGGCAACCTGATTAGTTTTAAAATCCCAAATGGGTTGATAATGAAGCTCTATGCTGTCTTGTTGGAGTGCTTGACGTACCCCATGGCCCCACTCTAAACCCGTTTGCAGCGCATTGTTCTCACCATCTTGTTTTGAATAACAATGTACTAAGTTACGGCCTAAATTTTTAGCAATATATAACGCAATATCTGACTGCTTTAAGCATTCATTTGGATCGCAGTTATCAGCGGTAATTTGGGTTAAACCAATCGAGCAACTAATTGAATAGATTTGCTCTTCAGATTTAAATTGGTTGCCTTCAATGGCACTACAAATTCCTTCTGCGATTAAATGTGCATCCAATAAATTGGTATTTTTAAGTATCACCGCAAACTCATCGCCACCGACACGGCAGATCAGATGCTCATTACTTATATTGGCAATAAATAGCTGCGCTACTTCTTTTAAAACAATGTCACCTTGTTGATGGCCTTTACTGTCATTTATTATTTTAAAGTGGTCAAGGTCAATATAAATAAGCGCATGTTCAATATTTGTATGGGTGTTTTCGCTCTGGCAAATATAGTTAAGCTGTTGGTCAAAATAATAACGGTTGTGTAGTCCTGTTAAGGTGTCATGCAGGGCTAAATGGCGCAATTGCAACTCTGCTTGTTTGCGCTCATGAATGTTATCGAGTGTGGCGGTGATAGTGGCGTTATTGCTGCTATTTTTTATTAACTGAAGCCGACATTCTACCCACACTGAGTTGCCATTTTTTTGGCTCAGCTTAACTTCTATTTTTTGTTTGTTCGCACCACCTTGTAAAATATCATCAATTGTTGATTGTAATGACTGTTTATGTTCAGTGGTACAAAATGCAGTGAGTGGTTGTTGTAAGGTCGACTTAACTCCAAAGCCGCTCAGAGATTCCCACGCAGGGTTTATAAAGCGAATATTCCCTTGTTGGTCTAGTTCAAGTACAACCGTGTTTAAGTGCAATAAAATACGCTGATGTGCTGAAAACAGGTCGCGATATTTAACTTCACTAATACTTAGCTGCTGTACCTTATTAGCAAACTCAGCATAGCTCACCATAAAATCTTCTCGACGAGCAGCATGATCGCAGACTTTATTTAAAAATGAGGGATCGTAAGGAGCACGAATAAAATCGGTAACGCCAGAAAGTAATAATTGCTCAGCGTAATCGGCATCGTTTTTATCAATAATAGTAACAATGGCTTGTTGAGGGTTATGCTGCAGAATCTTTTCAACTAATTGATTTGAACTCTCAGCTTGTGCTGCAGTGGCATCGAGTAGCACGATAGCAAACGGCTGCTGATTATAGGCACTTAACGCGGCTTTTTCGTTAGTAACATGAGTAATTGCAAAGTTTAGCTTTAACTGTTCACTCATATCATTTGCCCTGCTGGCAAAGGGTTCTAATAACAATAGGTTTAAGCGACTACTTTTTTCTAAATGGCTCGACAACACGTTTGCTAGTATTTGCGGCAATATATCTTGGCGTTCAAAAGGCAGTACCGCATCTATACCATAGCTACGCGCGGTAGTTTCGGCGATACGCTCACAATAAATGGGCGGAATTAGCAAAATAGGCGTGTTTTTCGGCGTTTTAAGTAAACCAGAGCGGATCATACGTGAAAACCGCCAACCATCAATTTTACCTACATCTAAGCCGGTTATGATTATATTTACGCTTTGATTCTTTAAGGTTTTTAACGCATCTTGACTGTCTGAGGCTTCAATAAACTCAAACACATTAAGCCTCTCCAGCGTGGCACGAATAGTCTGGCGCTCATCATTACTTGCATTTAATATTAGCAATTTAAGCTGTTTCGCCACGTAGGTACCACTCCGAGAAATGCAGATCATAAAACTGTAAGAGTAATGATATTTAGCCATAAGAACAAGCGTATTTAACCGCTATTTTAAATGTAGTTCATTAGTGGCCAATTAGGGAGAATATAAGGGATATTTTGAGCTTCATTAGTAATAGTAATTAGGGAGAATATAGGGGTTATCTTGAGCTTCATTACTAATAGTAATACACTTGGCGCGATTTTAAATGATGTGGAATTCTAACAATGCGCGTAGCTGATTTTAGCTTTGACTTACCTGATGAATTAATTGCTCGTTTTCCTAAAGCAGACAGAACCAGTAGCCGTTTATTGAGCTTAGATGGGCCGAGCGGTGCTGTTGAGCATAAAATATTTAGTGACATTCTTGAACTGGTTAACGAAAACGACTTACTGGTTTTTAACAACACCAAAGTAATACCTGCGCGTATGTTTGGTCAAAAAGAATCAGGCGGTAAAGTTGAGGTGCTGGTAGAGCGTGTATTAGATGAACACCGCGTTCTTGCGCACATTCGTGCTAGTAAATCGCCAAAACCGGGCAATGTACTCATTTTAGAGGGCAAAGCAAAAGCCATTATGGTGGCACGCCACGATACATTATTTGAGCTTGAGTTTGACCGCAGTGAAAATGTGCTCGACATTTTAAATGATGTTGGCCATATGCCGCTTCCTCCTTACATTGATCGCCCAGATAATGAAGCGGACCGAGAGCGATACCAAACAGTATATGGTGAAAAGCCAGGCGCCGTTGCAGCACCAACAGCAGGCCTTCATTTTGATGATAAACTCATGGCTGCACTTAAAAATAAAGGCGTACAAATGGCTTTTGTTACCTTGCATGTTGGCGCAGGTACATTCCAGCCGGTTAGGGTAGAAAGTGTTGATGAGCACATCATGCACTCTGAATATATTGAAGTACCGCAAGCTGTGGTGGATGCGGTTGCAAGCACTAAAGCCAAAGGCGGGCGTGTGATTGCGGTAGGTACAACTTCAGTTCGCTCACTAGAGTCGGCTGCAAAAATACATGGCGGCAAGTTGGATACTTACTTTGGTGATACCGATATCTTTATTTTTCCGGGTTATCAATTTAACGTTGTTGATGCCATGGTCACCAACTTCCATTTACCTGAATCAACCCTAATTATGCTGGTCAGTGCCTTTGCAGGGCAAGACAATATTATGGGTGCTTACAATACTGCGATTGAACAACAGTATCGCTTTTTTAGCTATGGCGATGCGATGTTTTTGACCCGTAAATAATTTACAGCGTTATCGGTTTTTATTTTACTCCTAAGCACAGTGAATTTATCACTGCTAATAGTAATAGGGTGGTAAAAAGGGTAGAATCGAGCGGTTAAATTATAGCTTGTTGGACTGTTTTTCCGACACAGAGGATATTATGAAATTTGAATTAGACTGCACCGATGGCAAAGCACGCCGCGGTCGCTTGATTTTTGACCGAGGTGTAATAGAAACACCAGCGTTTATGCCTGTAGGCACTTATGGCACGGTTAAAGGCATGACACCTGATGAAGTTAAAGCAACGGGTGCACAAATCTGTTTAGGCAATACATTTCACTTAATGTTGCGTCCAGGTACTGAAATCATCAAACAGCATGGTGATTTACACGATTTTATGAACTGGGACTTCCCAATTCTTACTGACTCAGGCGGTTTCCAAGTATTTAGCCTTGGCGCAATGCGTAAAATCACTGAAGAAGGCGTAATGTTCCAATCGCCAGTTAATGGTGATCAAATTATGATGTCGCCAGAGAAATCAATGGAAGTGCAGCGTGATCTTGGCTCAGATATCGTGATGATATTTGACGAATGTACGCCATATCCTGCCACTGAAAAAGAAGCCAAAGACTCTATGGAGCTTTCTCTTCGTTGGGCTAAGCGCTCAAAAGAAGGGCATGGCGACAACCCATCAGCATTGTTTGGTATTATTCAAGGCGGTATGTATCCTGAGCTTCGTGCACAATCACAAGCGGGCCTTGAAGAGATTGGTTTTGATGGCTATGCACTTGGTGGTTTATCGGTTGGTGAACCTAAAAATGAAATGATTAATATTCTTGACCATTGTGCTTATAAAATGCCAGAAAACAAACCACGTTATTTAATGGGTGTAGGCAAGCCAGAAGACTTAGTTGAGTCGGTTCGTCGTGGTATTGATATGTTTGACTGTGTAATGCCAACGCGTAATGCACGTAATGGTCACTTATTTATTACAACGGGTACCATTAAAATCCGTAACGCAGTGCATAAAACAGATACTGGTCCACTTGATCCAGAGTGTGATTGCCATACCTGTAAAAATTATTCGCGCGCCTACTTGCATCATTTAGACAAATGTAACGAAATTTTGGGTGCACGACTAAACACTATCCATAACTTACGATACTATCAACGTGTTATGGAAGGTTTGCGTAATGCTATTAGCGAAGGTCAACTAGAGACATTTGTCCACGATTTTTACGCTCGCCGAGGCCAAGAAGTGCCAGAGCTAGCTGATACAACAAATTAAAATTTAAAAATTAAAGAGGAAGTATTATGAGTTTATTTATTTCAAACGCGCATGCAAGCGCTGGTGCACCTGCAGCAGGCGGCGGTATGGAAATGCTAATTATGTTAGCGATTTTTGGTTTGGTTTTTTACTTTTTAATTTACCGCCCGCAAGCAAAGCGCGTAAAAGAGCATAAAAGCTTAATGAGCGCGATGGCAAAAGGCGATGAAGTGCTAACCCAAGGTGGTTTAGTGGGTAAAATCGTAAAAATTGCTGAAGATAAAGACTTCATCGTGATCTCATTAAATGAGCAAGCAGAAGTAACAGTACAAAAATCAGCAGTATCTGCTGTATTGCCTAAAGGCACAATGAAGTCGCTATAAAAATAATAAGGACGACCCCGTGTTAAACAAGTTTCCAATTTGGAAGTATTTACTTGTTTTAGCTGTGTTAGCCATTGGCCTTTTATATGCTTCACCAAACCTGTATGGCCGCGATCCGGCCATACAGGTTTCTGGCGCTAAAGGCACCGATGTTGACCTCAGTGTTGTAGACAAAGTAAACGCAATCCTCAAAAAAGATAACGTAAGCGCTAAATCGACAAAGCTCGAAGATGGGCAAATTCTTGTTCGTTTTAAAAATGTTGAAGACCAACTAAAAGCGCAAGACTTACTGCGTAACTCGCTAAGTAACGATTATATCTCAGCTATTAATATGGCTCCTGCACAACCGGCTTGGTTAAAGTCGCTGGGCGGTAATCCTATGAAGTTAGGCCTAGATTTAAGTGGTGGTGTACATTTCACCATGGAAATCGATATGGTCACTGCGGTGGATAATCAGTTAGAGCAGATGGAGCAAGATTTCCGTAGCGACCTGCGTGAAGAAAAACTACGTTATCGTAGTGTGCGCCGCGTAGCTGGTTCTGAGCGCATGCGTGTAGAAATGCGTAACGAAGAAGATAAAGACGCTGCAGAGCGCTTTTTAGAAAGCCGTTACCCATTAAACGTTTACATTGATGATAGCAGTAACGATAACGCATTCTTTGCCACTATGAGTGAGCTAAAGCTAAAAGAAATTCGTGACTATGCTATCAAGCAAAACGAAACTATTATTCGTAACCGTATCAACCAAATTGGGGTTGCAGAGCCAAACGTACAGCGTCAAGGTGCTGAACGTATTATTGTGCAATTACCAGGGATTCAAGATACCGCTCGCGCTAAAGAAATTTTAGGTGCTACGGCAACGCTTGAGTTTCGTGAGGTTGACGAAAATGCTGACATAAGCGCCGCTGCTCAAGGTCGTATCCCACCGGGTACTGAAATGATCATGAGCCGTGATGGTTATCCTGTGGTACTAAAAAAACGCATTATTCTTGAAGGCAGCCATATTACTGGTGCGCAGTCAGGTGCAGATGAGTACCAGCGTCCACAAGTAAGCATTAAACTCGATAGTAAAGGTGGGGCAAAAATGAATGCCTTTACCAAGCGTGCTATCGGTAAACGTATGGCTACCGTGTTTATTGAATACAAGCCATCAGGTAAAAAAGACAGTGACGGTAAAGCACTTCCGCCAATTAAAGTGGAAGAAGTTATTAACGTAGCAACCATTCAAGCGCGTCTTGACCGTTCATTCCGCATTACCGGTATTGATAACCCAGCTGAAGCACATAACTTAAGTTTACTACTTCGCGCGGGTGCACTGGTTGCGCCTATTCAAATAGTAGAAGAACGTACGGTTGGGCCTAGCTTAGGTCAAGAAAACATTGAAGCAGGTATGACCGCTGTAGCCTTAGGTTTTGCGTTTGTACTAGCCTTTATGCTTATTTACTACAAAGGTTTTGGTCTTGTTGCGAATATCGCACTGGCTGCCAACTTAGTACTTATCATTGGTGTTATGTCATTAATTCCTGGTGCAACGCTTACCCTACCGGGTATAGCTGGTATTGTACTGACTGTTGGTATGGCAGTTGATGCGAACGTACTTATATTTGAACGTATTCGTGAAGAGCTAGCCGATGGCCGCAGCCCTCAACAAGCGGTCCATTTTGGTTACGATAGCGCCTTTAGTACTATTTTTGATGCCAATATCACCACATTAATTGCGGCGATTATCTTGTTTGCTGTTGGTACCGGTCCTGTTGCAGGTTTTGCGGTAACCCTAGCAATTGGTATTTTAACGTCTATGTTTACAGCAATTGTAGGTACCCGTGCGGTGATCAACCTATTTATTGGTGGTAAACGTGTTGATAAACTTTCAATTTAAGGAGCAGACATGCAAATTTTAAGATTGGGCGGAAAAACCCTTCGTTTCATGTCTCTTCGAAAAGTGGCAATGGGCTTTTCTACGTTATTAATCATAGCGTCGCTGGCGTCACTTTTTGTTAAAGGCTTAAATTTCGGTTTAGATTTTACTGGCGGTACAGCAGTTGAGGTAGGTTTTTCGCAACCTGCTGATCTGAAAAAAGTACGTAATGTACTGGCTGAAAACGACTTTGCTGATGCATCTGTACAGCTTTTTGGCTCAAGCCAAGAAATACTGGTCCGTTTAGCCCCTCGCGGTGATGATGTAAAAGCAGAAGTAATTGGTAACCAAGTAATTGCTGCCCTTAAACAAGCTGATGATAGCGTAGTAATGCGCCGCATTGAGTTT
Source organism: Pseudoalteromonas sp. P1-16-1b (assembly GCF_001401785.1). Taxonomy (GTDB): domain Bacteria; phylum Pseudomonadota; class Gammaproteobacteria; order Enterobacterales; family Alteromonadaceae; genus Pseudoalteromonas; species Pseudoalteromonas undina. The sequence continues at coordinate 68,796 of NZ_LKGQ01000008.1, forward strand.
GTAGGCCCAAGCGTAGGTGAAGACTTAAAAGAGCAGGGTGGCCTTGCCATGTTAACTGCGCTTATTTGTATCTTAATTTACGTGGCGTTTCGCTTTGAATGGCGTTTTGCTGTGGGCGCAGTTGGCGCGCTTTTACACGATGTAATCATTACGATTGGTTTATTCTCGGTGCTTGGTTTAGAGTTTGACTTAACTATTTTGGCAGCAATACTTGCCGTGATTGGTTACTCACTAAACGATACCATTGTTGTATCAGACCGTATTCGTGAAAACTTCCGCAAAGTGCGTATTGACGACACGATTGAAATTATCGATATCTCGCTTACGCAAACACTTAACCGTACCTTAGTAACCTCAATCACTACTATTTTAGTATTGATTGCGTTATTTGTATGGGGCGGCCAAACCATTCATGGCTTTGCTACTGCACTACTATTTGGTGTGTTTATTGGTACTTATTCTTCAGTTTACGTTGCCAGTTCGGTGGCTATTGCCATGGGCGTAAGTAAAGAAGATTTAATACCAGAAGTAATTGAAAAAGAAGGCGCTGATTTAGATCCAATGCCTTAATTGAGATTAAACTATTCTTAAAACAAAACCGCTCCTAGTGAGCGGTTTTTTATTGCCTCCTAGATAAGTCACATAATAGTCATACTCAGTTGGTATTTTATTGCTCTTATTAAATTTTTATTTGAGCTAGTAGTGACTGAGCAACGACAAGTCTTAGAATCAATTTTACAACAAGGAGCAATAACAACCTTGTTCCAACCTATTTTCGATATAGCTAAGCAATCTATTATTGGGTATGAAGCGCTTAGCCGTGGCCCTAAAAATGGTCCGTTAGCCATGCCAAATAAGCTATTCGAAGCAGCTCATAAATACCAATTGATTTCAGAGCTTGAGCTTTTATGCCGTTCTCGCGCCATTGAAAATTTTGTAAAACTCAGTCTGCAAGGGAAGTTATTTTTAAATGTCAGCCCAAAAATTCTACTCGATCCGAGCCACCCTAAAGGCGAAACCTTACATTTAATTGAACAGTTTGGTCTTGCTGCCAATCGAGTGGTGATTGAAGTAACTGAACAAGAAAAAGTAGATGATGGCTTTTTACTGTTAAAAACCATCGCTCATTATCGAGAGCTAGGCTTTACGATTGCTATTGACGATCTCGGTGCAGGTTATTCAGGACTAAAGCAATGGTCGCAGTTATGCCCAGATATTGTAAAAATTGATCGTTACTTTATTGATCATTGCGATCAAAGCGAAGTTAAAAAAGAATTTCTAAAATCAATTATGGTGTTAGCACGGGCAACAAATACAGCGGTGATTGCAGAGGGAATTGAACGTTCCGAAGAGCTAGATTTAGTTAAAAGTATAGGCATAAGTCATGTTCAGGGATTCTTGTTAGAAAGACCGAGTCAACAGCCAAGTTATGACTACAACTGTAAACAGTTACAATCGCTCACTTTGACCCAAGCCGCCTCAAAGTTTGAACAATCAATGGCAATAGGTGTGCTTGCTGTTGCTCAGCCTGCTATTAGCAGTCATACGCGTTGTAAAGAAGCTCATGCACTTTTTGAGCAAGACAAAAGCATAATCAGCTTACCTGTATTAAATAGCAGTCAGCAGCCAATAGGGCTGTTACACAAAGATCAGCTAACAGAAGTGTTTGCCGCGCCTTATGGGCATGCACTTTATGATAAATGTGAAGTCACTGAGTTAATGGATAAACAGCCTTTGGTGGTTGATGAAAATCAAATGCTTGATATTGTCTCCCAGCAAATAACAGAGCAAGACTTTGATATTCGTCGCCATATTGTTATCACATGCAACAATAAGTATTTAGGCTTGGCACCGCTCAGAGATATACTAAAGCACATTACAGCAGACAAAATCCGCCACGCTCAACATGCTAACCCTTTGACCATGTTACCGGGTAATGTGGCAATTAGTGAAGTAATAGAGCAGCGTCTGCAACATAAACAGCCATTTTCACTAGCCTATATCGATTTAAATCACTTTAAACAATTTAACGATTTGTATGGCTATGCCAGTGGTGACAGCGTAATAAAACTTCTGGCCGATGTTACTGTAAAAGCGTGTGCGCACAGCGCTAACTTTGTCGGGCATATTGGCGGCGATGACTTTATGGTAGTGTTTGAAAAAAAAGATGCGGTGGAGATTTGTAATACCATTATCACGCAATTTGAACTACAGTCACGCGTGTTTTTTACGCCAGAGCATATTGCTGGAAAAGGGTATTGGGCAACTAATCGAGAGGGCGAAAAGCAGTTTGTACCTTTACTTACATTATCGATAGGTTTAGTTGAGCCGGACCTGCAGCAGTGTAAAAATAGCCATCAAGTAGCGGCATTAGCGACAGATGCTAAAAAAGAAGCAAAACGTTATCGTCACAGCTACTTATTTATATGTAATCGAAGAAGGCCTGCTCCCGCTATTGTACGTTTATCCAATAGTAAAAAAAGTGGCTAACAAAAAGCAAAAAAGGAGCCTAGGCTCCTTTTTTAGTACGTAATTACGATTAACGTAATAGCGACTCAGATAATACTGGGCGCATTTCGCGAACAATCGCCTGTGTTAGCTTAGGTGCACCACAGATTACGTTACCGCTCACGTTGTAGTTATTACCGCCAGCAAAATCAACAATCATGCCGCCAGCTTCTTTAACTAATAGCTCGCCTGCTGCTGTATCCCAAGGTTTTAAACCAATTTCAAAGAAACCATCAACACGACCCGCTGCAACATACGCCATATCTAGCGAAGCAGAGCCTGCACGACGAATATCAGCTGTGTGAACAAATAACGCTTTAAACGCTTCAGAGTATGCATCTAAGTGATGTTTTTGTTTGAAAGGAAAACCTGTTGCAAGAACAGAACCAGCAAGTTCAACAGTTTTAGATACACGTAAACGTTTGCTGTTTAACTGTGCGCCTTGACCGCGAGAAGCAGTGAAAAGCTCGCCACGAATTGGATCGTAAATTACGGCTTGGTCTAAACGACCTTTAACTTTAAGTGCAATAGATACTGCGAAATGAGGGATACCCTTGATGAAGTTAGTTGTGCCATCAAGTGGGTCAACAATCCATTGGTAATCAGCATCCTTACCTTTGTGTTCGCCTAACTCTTCACCAACGATGCAGTGATCAGGGTAAGAACGTAAAATAGTGTCACGAATTACGGCTTCGGCTTCTTTATCAATGTTAGTAACTAAATCGTTGGTGCCTTTTTGTTGCACTTCAACTTTTGATAAATCTTCACTTGCACGAAGAATAAGTTTGCCTGCGTTACGCGCAGCGCGAACCGCAATGTTTAACATTGGATGCATGGTATTACCTTTGGGTTGTAAAAGAACGTTTATATATTTAAGCCGGCGTATTTTAGCGGTTTTTGCCATAAAGTAAACCATAAAGCCTAAATACTTGTGAGTGTTTTTTGTACAGGTATGATCTTTCGATATATTTATCGAAATAAAAACAAGCAATAAATTTATAAATTAGCGCTTTACCTAAAGTGAGCTTGAGGTTTTATGATGTTCTATATTCAATTAACAGGAAGAAAATTATGAAATTAGAACACGTAAATTTAGTTGTAAGTGATATAGACGCCATGCTTAAGTTTTACCAAGCAGCGTTTCCCTATTGGTCAATTAGAAGTGAGGGAGAAGGAACTTGGTATGGTAAAGCAAGGCGCTGGGTACATTTTGGTGATAACGATCAATATATTGCTATAAGCGATCACGGTGAAGGGAAAAATCGTGACTTATCAGGGCATCAAATTGGCTTGGCACACTTTGCCTATGTAACCAATAACTTAAATGAAGTAATAGCGCGCTTAAAGGATGCAGGCTTTGCAATAAGTAAGCAAGGCGCTGTAAATCCATTTAGAAAGAACATTTATTATATTGATCCCGCAGGGTTTGAGGTTGAGTTTGTAGAGTATATGAGTGATGTACCTAGTGAGCGAAATAACGACTTATAATATGAATGAAGCCAACTATTTTGGCTTCATCAAATGTTTAGCATATTTAATAATGTTTACCATTCATACCAAGTTGAGTTTTTAGATCATTTGCAAAGCTAATAAATTTTTCTTTAATAGTGCGCTTAACTTTAACTTCCACAGAGCCTAAAACAGTTTTTCCTTCAATTTGAATCGTTGGCCCTTGGCGTTTATTGAGTGAAACTGTTTTATTTTCAAAACTGCCTAAAATACAAAACATTTTAGAAACTACATTAACGTGCTCAGGTACATATATTTCTTCGCTGCCAAAGTAACAATTAACGTGAATAGTGACATGTTGGTGGGTAAAAATAGCATCCGTAAAATCAAGATTGATTGACCCCATGTAGTTTTCTATATAAATGTTTTGAGGCACTACCCATTGGCCGCTTCGTTCACTTGAACCAAGAATGCTTCTTAATGTAAGTGGCTCTTCATCAGTCTCATGCTGCGCACTATAATTAGGTGCGAACTGCGAGTGCTTTTGTGCCTTATATTGCTGGTCAGTATTTAAGGTTAAATCTTCAACAAGGGCCATAAGCGCGCTATTGTCACTCGCTGCCATTGCATCGTCTAAGCGCCTCTCAAATGCTTCTACAGAAATGACACCATGGCTGTAATTATAAATGAGTTGATCAATTACTTGCTCACGAACTTGCTCTATAGGGCGGTCTTCAATTTTAACTGACATTTAAATTATCCTTTTAAGGTTGCTGGCTAGTTCAAAGCAAGCCTTATACCAAATATTAATTCATTTAAAATCATTGCTTTATGTTTTTTTGTTTTTTCATCCTTTATTGTATTAACGACAGATTAACCAAATATACAATTATTTAGTAAGTTTCGCTATTCGAGAAAGTTTTACGCAATGGTCTGTAAATGTTTACTTTGTAGGTTTAAGTCAGTATCGGTAGTTTTAATTTAAGTTATTGAAATTTAAGTGTAAAAATAGTTGGCCCGATGTTCGCATTAGTTTAAGTGTCTTTAATCAAAAGGAGAACGATTATGAAAACATTTAATAAGTCTATGATTGCAGCCCTAGTATTAGGAACAACCGCAATGGGCGCTCAAGCAAGCAGCTGGGAAAACGAAAGCAAAGATGCTTGGATTGATGGAAAGGCAGAAACAGTACTGCTGATGAACACCAATCTAAACAACTTTGATATCAACACGGACGTAAAAAACGGCAAGGTAATGCTAACAGGTAAAGTAAACAGCGATGTAGATAAAGAACTTGCTGAAGAACTCGTGCTAAGTCTAGATGGTGTAACTGACGTTGAAAACAGTCTAACTGTGGTAAAAAACACCGACATGAAGAAGCATGATTCTAAAATGATGGGTAACGATACCGAAAGTGATTTAACCGATGCCAAAATCACAACAGTCATCACAACGCGTTACTTATTTGATTCTGAAGTAGGTGGTACAGACATTGATGTTGATACCGATAATGGTGTAGTAACTCTTAAAGGTTCAGTTGAGTCTGATGCTGAAAAGCAATTAGCGATGGAAATTGCTAAGAACGCTGAAGATGTTCGCAAAGTAGTTGATGAATTAACTGTTATTGCAGAATAATACACTATACTAAAAGCCCAGCCTTGCTGGGCTTTTTGCTTTGCTAACGTTAGAAGGGTTAAATTATGGATATCATCAGGATTATTTTTTCTATTTTATTACCACCACTGGGTGTATTTTTACAGGTGGGGCTAGGGATGCACTTTTGGTTAAATATTCTGCTAACCTTGCTCGGCTATTTCCCAGGATTAATTCATGCGATTTATATTATCGCCAAAAAATAACACCATATTGCAGTAATACATTTAATACTGAGTTGCTAATTGCCATCGTAAGGTATGTGTATTAGTTACTCAGACTACTATTATTTAATGAGTTCGTTTCTTCGAAGTCATCATCAATAAATCTAAAAGCTTACTATTTGAGCAGTTAGCCCTTTGATTGTTAAAATAAAGCTTTTTGCTAGTGACAAGCCCCTAAAAACTTTTTATACTGCAACCCGCTTTAGTCGCTCTGTGGCTAAACGCTTCAAAAATTAACTGCTTACAGTTATACAAAGATGGCCCCTTAGCTCAGTTGGTTAGAGCACACGACTCATAATCGTTAGGTCCCCAGTTCGAGTCTGGGAGGGGCCACCACTTTTCAAAGCTTTCCAAGTAAATAAAAACTCATTTTCCTAGTTTATAAAATTCGCTTTTGTTATTTCTATCGTATTTTTCACCAGTACACTGATTTTTTTATTAATTCTATTGAATACATTGCAATAAACACAGTTGAATCTACTATTAAAGTGTTATGGGGTTTTATTATAAAAATCTTTACTTTATGCCCTTTAATGTCGCTACTGTTAATTGTGTGCGGTATATAAAATACTGCTTAGTTACCCCTTAGGTGCTCTATGTTATTAAAACGAAAAGTATACCTCAGCCTTATTCTGGCTGTTGTTGCTCCTTTAGCAATATCTACTCTAATCTTTTCCAATAGTATTCGCTCAAATACAGAAGAAAAACTAGCAAAAGTAGATTTACCGACTGCGCTTAGTGAAGTTAAAAGCCAAATAGAGCTGGAACTTTCTACACCTATTGTTGTAGGCAAAGAAATAGCGCAAAACTTATTTGTGCAGCAATGGATGAATAATAATGAAGATGCGCAAAGTCGAGGTAAATTTATTGATTACCTCAAACATATAAAAAATAAAAACCAAGCCAGTAACGCATATATTATTTCTAAAAACTCCCGTAACTATTACACCGATGAGGGTATTTCCAGGCAAATAGATAGTAGTGATACTTGGTTTGATGCTTTTTTAGCATCGGATAGACCATTTGAAGTAGCGCTCGACATAGATAAAGGCAGCTCTGAGGTGATGGTATTTATTAATTATGCCATTGAGCTTGATGGGCAACGACAAGGAATTGCCGGAATTGGCCGTTCGCTCGATTCTATGGTGGATCTCATAAGTGAATATAGGATAGGTGAGGGCGGCATTGTTTATTTGGTCTCTGGTAGTGGCGAGATTATGCTGCATGGTAATAAAACTAAAATAGGGCAATCTGTTGACTTGACGCCGATTAAAAATGGGGCAATTCAAAGTAAAGTAATTGATGGTGATGACTATGTTGTATCAAGTACGCCTGTAAACTCATTAGGTTGGCATCTAGTTGCTGAAATTCCCCAAGAGCAATTATATGGCCCAATTAATAGTGCTATTAATACTAATATCATTTTTGGTGTAATTATTGCTCTTGTCGGTTTAGCGTCAGCACGCGTGTTGGTAGGGCAAATATTTAGGCCAATCGAAAACATTACTTCAGCAGTGAATGCGTTAACAGAAAAAGATGGCGATTTAACAGCGCGACTTCCTACTGACGATAATAATGAAATTTCAGACTTGGCGATTAAGTTTAATCTGTTTTTAGAGCAGTTACATTATATGTTTAAACAGGTTTCTGAGTCGGCAATTCATGTTAAAGGTATTTCCCAAGATGTACTTGAGCAAGTACAAGGAGCAGCTAATTTAGCTGAGGTACAGTCATCGAGTACACAAACGGTGGCGGCAGCGGTTAATGAGATGGAAGTTACGGTTCAGGATATTTCTGGCAGTGCCAGCAATGCGGCAGATATTGCGACTAAAACCGAAGAAACGACGCATAAAGGCGTTGGTTTTGTGCAAAGCACAATTAAACAAATGGAACAGTTAGAAGCATCGATGGCCAATTCTGTGGCTTCGGTGTTAGAGCTCTCGACAGAGATTAAATCAATTTCTCATGTATTGGATGTCATTAAAGGGATTTCTGAGCAAACTAACTTATTGGCGTTAAATGCGGCAATTGAAGCGGCGAGAGCTGGAGAGCAAGGGCGTGGCTTTGCAGTAGTTGCTGATGAAGTGAGAACGCTTGCACAGCGTACTGCGGAGTCTACAGAGCAAATTAATGAGATGATTGCTTCGTTAAATGCTAAAGCTTCAAGCACGGTAACTGCGATTGAATTAGGCAGCAAAAACACTTTAGAAAATGCCGAACGATTAAAAGAAACAGGCCATACATTAAATGGTATTTCACAGGAAATTGTACTGTTAAGCGAGTTAAATAACTCAGTGGCTACAGCAACGCGAGAGCAAACGTTAGCAACCTCAGAAATTAGCCAAAATATTGTAATGATCTCCGACTCGGCAGAGCAAACCAAAGAAAATATGAAAAAGTCAGAGCAGCTTTGTAATGGTTTAAATAAAGAGTCGAATATTTTAAGGGATTTACTAGGTAAGTTTACGCTTTAACCGCGGTTTTATAAAAATTAGCAGAGCGGGGATACCATCATAGTTATAGAGCACTTGCCTATAACTATGATGTTTTAATAGCCGTTAATTTTTACGATAAATCTCGTGATTCATTTCGTAAATATTAACGCTTAAGCTATCAGAGGCTCTGCAATATGTTTGTAGGCACGCTAGTAACTGCTCACTTAGCTTTTGCTTTTGCTCAATAGAGCGCCCAGCCATAATATGTACAGCAATATGAATAAACCCTTCTTTACCCACACCTAATTGGTAATGTTGATACGCAATCGCACGAGTTTTTATTGTTTCTAAATCAAATAAGCCACTTTCAAATGTTGTTGTGTGGATTTTTTCCACTAGAACCTGAGGTAATAAAGGCAGATCTTCTGAGTGTTCAATAATAATGTGTGGCATTTAGCGTATCCTCTTTAGATTGGTTTGTTTAATTATACCAAACGGGTTTGTACACGCTAACCCTATAGAGCTTAATTTTTAAAAATTTGGCTTAGCATAGTTCAGGCTGTTGCTTTTAGGGCAAATATTTTTGGTTGATACGTTTTATGTCAATTTGTGGTGACTTATACGAAGAGTATACCAGCCAGTTGGTATTTGAAATATAGGTTAAGCCAGAGGTACGACTAAATGCGCGTTCGGGAAGGCGTATAACGTCATGATGGCTTTTGGTTGAAAAGTCGTAATAACTCAAACGGTAATCACCTTGTTTTACATTAAAATAGTAAATACGCGATGTCGCTAAGGTGTCGCCTTCAAAAAAGTACCACGAATTATGATTAGATAAATTAATTTCGCTAACCAGTGGTTGCTCAGTTTGGCTATCAGGAGCTTTTATCCATAATTGATTAGTTGCTTGGTTGGCAAAAACTAAAGCGCCTTGCTTGTTTTCATAAGCATATAATGTTGGTGAATCTATGGCTTGTTCGAGTTTATTACCATTTAAATCGAAGCGATACACGTGCTGATCATCAGAGACTAATACGCTTTTACTGTCTGCAGCCCAGCTCGGTTTACCATGATCGCTAAAGCCCGTAGGTAATAATTCACTGGTTTGTTTATTAAAGTCATACAGGTATAACGCATGACCACTAGGGTGCGAGGCAACAAAAGCAATATAATCACCATCAGGCGACCATACTGGGTGGTAAATATTGGCATTGAGATTAGTGAGCTGCTTTCGAGATGTACCGTCTTTTTTTGCGGTCCACAATTCCATTGAGCCCGACTCATTAGAGACAAACGCGAGTTTATTTCTGGTTTTATTGTAATTAGGAAAGCGGGTACTAAAATGGCTCGATAATACTGGGAAAGGAGAGCTTGCGACCGCATTATTAACCTCTAAACGCATTAAAGCCGAGTCTATATTCCACTGATGAAAATACAAACTGCCATCACTGGCAAATTCTGGGTAGCTTAAGCCATCTATGCGGGCATTGATCATTTGTTGTGTTTTAAGGTTGTAAAAGTACCCTTGGCGTTTACCTTTTTTTACACCAGAAAAAACGAGTTGCGCCTTAGAGGGGTGCCAATCAACGCCTCTCATATCAATAAACCCAGTAGTTAACTGCTTTGCATTGCCTGTTTTTATATCGATTAAAAATAATTCTTCAAACCCCGTTGGTAAGTTACGAGATACTACAAGTTGAGTTGCATCTGGGGAGAACACAACCGACTCATCGTTATATTGGCATGCTGAAATACAAGGTATTTGAGTAATTGTGTATGGCGATGAGGTTAAATCAACAAGGTTAAGTTGAGTCAGATTATTTTCATCATCTTCACTAATATAAACCAGTTTAGTGCCTAGGGCATTTATGTCTATATCGGTACTCGCTTTGTTACCACACTTCCCTAAAATAGTGGTATTTCCCGAGGCAATATTTTGCTGAATAACCTCACAGCCTTGACCAGATATACGGCGATAATAATAAATAAAGGTTAAGTCAGAGCTAAATACCGCTCGCCCTTCAATGAATGGGGTGTCGGTAAGTGCTATTGCAGCTTGTTCGGGTAAATGTAAATCACGTAAGTATAAATTTGCTTTATGACCAGGGCGGCGCCAAGAATATGCTAAAAAGTGACTGTCGCTGGATATAGCAGGGAATAGCTCTCGTCCAGGGCTGGTAGTAATGGTTTCAACATGATCGTATAAGCGCTCTGCTTGTTGCGATAGCGCAAGTGGCTTATTTTCATCGCTAAAAGCGTTGTAACCCCAGACTCCAGCGAATAACAAGACCACGATAGCCATGACTACAGCGAAAATATATTTAGGGCGAGTAGAGGATGTATTAATACTGTTCTGCGCGTTTGGCATTATTGGTTTTTGCACTAAGCGATAACCTGTTTTACGCAGTGTTTCTATGTAGGTGTTGTCGGGGTCAAGCTCTTTAAAGCTTTTACGAAGGTGCCATATGGCATTAGTGAGCGCTTTCTCACCCACATATTGATTACCATCCCATACGTTTTCGATTAGTTGTTCGCGACTCACCGCATTTGGATAACACGCTACTAAGTAGGTCAGCAGCTCTATAAATTTAGGTTGTAAAATACAGACTTTATCAGCACAAAACAGCTTATTTTCAAACGCCGATATTTGGCAATTTCCAATTGAAAAAGGCTGTTGAGTATTCATAGTATGTGTATTTAAACCTCTTCCTAGTATGAGTTATTAGCGATGTTTGTACGTGTTGTTTAATGCAAAGTAACACGATAATTAGTTAATATTCAATTTTACAACATTCTAACACAATAAATATAAGTCCATGATTATAAATAAATAGATATTAAATAGATGTAAAATAGGGATATAAACGAGACACCTCTCATTGTGCTTTTATTCACGATTACTTACAACCTGTTATTAGTAAAACAAACCAATTAGTACAAAACAGATTTAATAACTAAAAAGTTAATAAAAAAGCTACTAATGGGATAATAAAAAATGAGGGAAGTCTGTGAGTAAAATATCAACCAAAAAATGCGCTTTAGCTTTGGCTATAACAGCGAGTCTATCTGGGCATGTAATAGCAAATGACGAGGCAATTGATCGTCAATCAACTGCTAAGGCAAGCGAAGAAGTGGTACAAGAAGTACCAGAGAAAATAACAGTAACAGGCTCGCGTTTAAAGCGTGATAGTTTTTCGGTCACAACTCCGCTGGTTACCATGGACAGAGCATCAATTCAGGATACAGGCTTAGGCAATCTTTCAGATGTATTAATCGATAATATGCCTGCACTGAGCCAAAGTATTGGCAACACAACCAGCCAATCAAGCATTTCGGGTACTGGTTTATCAACAGTCCAGCTTCGTGACTTAGGCGCTAATAGAACGTTGACATTGATTGATGGCCGCCGTGTTGTCTCTAATAGTTACGGTGGTAATTATGTTAGTTTAAATACCATTCCAAGTGGCATGGTAGAGCGCGTTGAAATTATCAGTGGTGGTGCGTCGGCCACTTATGGTGCCGATGCGGTAGCCGGTGTTGTTAATATTATTACTCAGTCAAAAAAAGAAGGTTTTGAATTTCAAGCCCGAGGCGGTGAAACAACCGATGGTGGCGGTCGCGAATTTACGCTTGATTTAAACTACGGAACGTCATTTGCTGATGATCGCGGTTATGTATTTGTCAGCTCAAACTGGGATCGTGATTTTGGTATGACCTTTTACGATCGCGACCGAGCGCAAATAGAAGCGGCGCATAGTTACGATGATGAGCTGATGTGTAATCAAATGTACACTGCTGATGGCTATCAGTGTATGAGTGGTATTACACAAGCTGATTGGGCAAGCAAAAGCGATGGTACCTTAGGTGGTGTATTTTTAGAGAATAATAATAACGACACTCAGTTTTGGTACGACGGTCAAACGCTACGTGATGATTGGAAAGGCAATGAAGAAATTTATGGTATTAATTCACAGCAGTACGTTATGCTTGATGTGCCGAGTGATAACTTTTCGACTGCAATAAAAGTCGATTATGATGTAACAGACGACATCATGAGTTATTTCCAAATTCAATACAGTAAGAGTGGCTCGTTCAACGATAAGTCACCAGAAGATGAATACGAAGGGGCTTACGTACCTCGCTACGACCCAGTGACAGGGGATCCTATCGATGATATTGCGCCAGGTTATATTCCTATTGATAACCCATATGTGCCACAAGAAATTATTGACAGTAACCCATACAAAGACCGTATTTATTGGGATCGTCGTTTTGGTGAAGTAGGTAATATCAGCACCGATAACGACCGTACGACTATTCGTACCTGGGCTGGCCTGCAAGGTATGATGTTTGATGATACATGGGATTGGGATATTTCTGCCGGATATGGTCAATTTAAACAGCATCAAATCCGCAGTAACGAGCTAAACACGGTACGTGTCAACCAAGCTCTGCAAGCTGAAAAATTAGCCGATGGCACGATTCAATGTAAAGACGCCGAAGCGCGAGCGCAAGGATGTGTCCCGCTTAATTTATTTGGTGAAGGGTCTATTACCCCTGACATGGCAGACTGGATCCGTACAAATCCAATTATTGATACTGAGATTCAACAGTACACGGTAATGGGTTATATCACCGGTGACTTATATGAATTGCCAGCAGGTAATGTGTCTGCAGTATTTGGAGCAGAGTATCGTAAAGACTCGCAAAGCTTAGATACCAGTGATGATATGAAAGCGGGCGGTATTACGTTTAACGTTGTGCCTTCTTTTTATGGTGAAGTAGAAGTGTATGAGGCGTTTGCAGAGCTTGCAGTGCCACTGCTAAAAGATGCGCCATTTGCTAAAAGCTTATCGGCAGAAACATCGTTGCGTTTAGCAAATTACAGTATTGATAATATCAGCACCGTAGCCAGTTATAAGTTAGGATTATTGTGGCAGCCAATTGATGGATACATGCTACGTGCTAACTATGCGCGTGCACAGCGTGCCCCAACTATTACAGAGCTATTATCGCCCCCTCGCGGCGATTTTGATTCATTTGATGATATTTGTGATGGCTTAACTGCAACATCAACAAACCCAGGGCACGATAACTGCCGTTTAGAGCCAACCTTGGCACAAAAGCTGGCTGATGATCCTAATTTTGAATTTGAAAGTGAAGACAATAACTATTCACCAAATACGGGTAATCCAAACTTAAAAGAAGAAACAGCCGATACCTATACCTTTGGTATTACTGTTTCACCTGAGTTTTTAGATGGCTTTAACTTAGCGGTGGATTACTACGACATTGCCATTGTTGATGCAATTGATGAAATAAGTAACGAAAACATCATGCGTGAATGTTATGACTCAGAGGCTGCGTGGGGTAGTGATAACGAATATTGTAACGATATTACCCGTAACGACGAAGGTAACATTGTAAAAATACTACAGCGTGAATATAACTTAGATGAGTTAACAGCGCGCGGTTACGATGTAGTTGCAACTTACAAATATGACATAGGTAGCTATGGTAACCTGTCATTTAAGCTTGATTACAATCATATTATTGAAAACTCGCAAACCTATGAAGGGTTAGATGGTTCTAGTGTGACTTCTCAGTATGCAGGTTATGGCCGCTCAAAAGATAAAGCCGCTATGTCGATTGTATGGAAAATGGATGACTTACGTATCCGCTGGCGTACAAATTACGTAGGTGCTTTTAAAGCAAGCCAAGAAGATGAGAAAGATTACCTTGAATATGTTGCTGCAAATGATGAACGCTGTGCTACGGGCGATGCCGGTTGTATTGCTAACCCTGAGCCACTGGCATATCAAAACTATGGCTCATTTTTAAAGCATAGTTTATCAGCGTCTTACACTATGGCACTGACAGATAAGAGTGACTTACGTGTATTTGGTGGGATTAATAATGTATTTGACGACAAAGGGGCATTTTATCCAAGTGGCCGAGGTAACTTTTATAGTGGCTACGGCGGCGGTGCCGGTCGTTATGTTTATCTAGGTGCACAATATAGCTTTTAATTATTTTTAGCTGTATTTGCTTGCAAAGGCACTCCTTCGGGCGTGCCTTTTTTATTGCTTATAAAATTTGTTTTATCGCAGTGAAAGCGTTTAGTATAAGGCATAACTTAATTTTATTATGAACGAAGGACTTGCTATGAAGTATCTCAAAATGGGTAGTCTAATTGCGTGTTTAGCAGGGCTTACAGGGTGTTCTGATGATGTTGCTTCAGTGAGTTTAGGGCTGTTTACCACTAAAGATGTGGTGGTTAACTCACAGCAAGACCCGCTTGTTACAGGGGTTACTTGTCATATTAGTCACATTGAGGCTAATTTAGATTTTTCAGATCCCTCAGATATGTCGATTGCTTGTCGTCAAACAGGGCCAATTACCGCAGACCAATTACAGTCTATTGACCGTAGTAAGTCGGGTGAAGTCGTGTTTAAATCATCTAAGAGTATTTTGTTTAAGTCGTTAAAAGTTCGTCGCATTTATGATGCTAAAACCCATACGTTATTGTATTTATCGTACTCAACGAAAGAATCTACAGGCAGTCATCATCACGCGCTTTCTACGGTGCCTTTATACAATACACAAGCATGGCAATGGGCGAAGGGGCAAGAATAGTTTATGTTAACCCTATTTAAATCAAAACCCTTATTGGCAGAACAAGAACAACAGTGGCTAGTTGATACCTTTATTTGGGCTGCAGAAAACTTTGACCTGAATTTTTTTACTAAGCACAGCCAAATTATTTTGCCAACGGTCGAGTTTTTTCCTGATTCTGTTTCAAGCATTGAAGAAATGGCCAGTAAAGTGTTTGCGCGTGTTAAACACTATGCTGGTATGGATGAGTGGCCTATAACACTTGTTGCACCGCAACAATTACAACCTCAGGTGTTTCCACATTTTGAATTTAGTGAGCATCTACGTGGTGAGCACTGCCATTTAATGGTGCCACCAAGCCATACAATTAATGTGTCGTTTAACCCCAACCAAATTAATCAGCCACAAGATTTAGTAGCTAGCTTTGCAGGTACTCTTGCTACTATTTTAATTCATCATGTAGGCGTATTACCTCCAGGTGGTAAAGAGTTCTTACCTCAAGCAACGGATGCTTTAGCGTGCTTTTTAGGTTTTGGGGTGATGATGAGCAATACCGTGTACCAGTTTAAGGGGGGTTGTGGCTCATGTTACAACCCATATGCCAATCGCGAAGCCACGCTCAGTGAAACCCATACTGTATTTATGCATGCTTTAGTAAGCTACTTTAAGCAAGATAAACACTCTAAAAAACATTTAAAACCGCATTTAAGAGGCCAATTTAAAAAAGCGCAAAAAGAAATAAAAGCGTTGGTTAATCAATCGGCTAACCCATTGTTGTTGGCTTTTTCGCCAGAGCAAGCCAGTTAACCATGATCTATATTGATGAGTTTTTATTAATTGCCATTGCTCACTTTTTTGCAGTGGCCAGCCCCGGGCCCGATTTTGCTGTGGTACTTAAGCAAAGCGTACAGTACGGCAGGCATAATGCGCTATGGACCAGTGCGGGTGTAGGCGCAGCTATTTTATTACACATAGCTTATTGTGTGTTGGGAGTCGCGTTGGTGTTAACTCAATCGCCTTCGCTGTTTATGGCACTTAAATATATAGCGGGCGCGTATTTAGCGTATTTAGGTGTGCAGGCGCTACGCGCTGCTAAACCTTCAAATACCTCATCAGAACAGACTGCAAAACCCAGCCTTGTACCTGAGTCACCATGGCGTGCGTTTCGCCGTGGTTTTTTTACCAATGCATTAAACCCTAAGGCTACGCTATTTTTTATGTCGCTGTTTACCTTGGTGATTAGCCCAACGACACCGGTAATAGTGCAAGTGGGGTATGGTGTTTATATGGCGCTGGCAACTTGGGCTTGGTTTTCTATTTTGTCGCTATTGTTATCAAAAGCACGGGTGCGAAACTTTTTTCAACAAAGTGGTTATTGGTTCGATCGTGGCATTGGCATTATTTTAATCGCACTGGCTGTGCGAGTTGTTATTTAACAGAGGTCTGTTGACCTTTGCAAATTTGATCTTGAAAGGTCAATAGACCCTAAGGAATAGTATGGCGTTATATAATTTTTCGTTTGGCTCCAATATGTCATCTAATCGTTTATTGGCACGTTTGCCTAATGCAAAACGTGTGGGTACGGCGCTTTTAAAAGGCTATAAGTTAACCTTTAATATGGCCTTTGCTGATGGTTCAGGTAAATGCACTATTGTGCCCACCAATGAACCCGACGCCGTGGTATATGGGGTGGTGTATCAGCTTAATGAGGCCGAAAAAGAGATCCTAGATAAAATTGAAGGCCCTAATTACGACTGTGTTGATTTAACCGTGAGCCTTTTAGATGACGATGACATTAATGTGCACTGCTACATAGCAAACACACATGACGACACACTGCTACCTTATGATTGGTACGTGCAGCATGTATATCGCGGCGCACTTGAGGCTGGTGTGCCAGAGCATTATAGTCAACGTATTTTAGCTTATCCTAGTAAGCAAGATACCAATAAAGCGCGCGCCGACATAGAATTTGCAGTTCATCAAGATTAAACAAAAATAATAACCTAAGGTAACACTATGAAACTAACAAAATTAGCCACAGCCGCATTATTGGTTGGCTGGGCGTTCACGAGCTCTGCAGCGGTTGATACCGATAAAATTTCAGAGGTGATCAACGCTTCAATGACGCGTTTTGATGTACCCGGAATGGCCGTTGCTATTGTTGAAAATGACAAAGTAGTATTTGCTAAAGGCTTTGGTGTTGCCAACCTCAATACTAATAGCAAGGTGAATAAAGACACTTTATTTGGCATTGCTTCAAATACCAAGGCATTTACCAGTGCAGCACTGGCTAAGCTGGTAGATGAAGGCAAATTAAGCTGGGATGATCGCGTAATTGATCATCTCCCTGAATTTAGATTGCATGACCCGTACGTTACTCGTGAAATGCGAATTCGCGATTTGCTAAGTCATCGCAGTGGTTTAGGGCTTGGTCAAGGTGATTTAATGATTTGGCCAAGTACTGATAAATCGGTAGCCGATATTTTATCGGGGCTGAAATATTTAAAACCTGCTAGCAGTTTTCGTAGCCAATATGCTTACAACAATCTAATGTTTGTTACCGCTGGTGAAGTTGTTGCCCGTATATCGGGGATGAGCTGGAACGACTACATTGAAAAAAACATTTTACAGCCGCTCAATATGATCAACTCACGGGCTGGCTTTTCGCGTATCGCTAAAAATAACAAAAACTGGGCAATTGGGCACATCCCAATGGACGGTAAATTGCATCCCTTTTTTGTTAATTACCTTGAAGACTTTCGAGGAGCGGGAGCCATTGCATCAAGCGTAAATGATATGAGCCAATGGCTACGTACTCAACTTGCTGGTGGCAAAATGCCTAATGGCGAACAGCTATTTAGTGAAAAGCAGCAAGCACAAATGTGGCACCCACATATTACCTCACTAGCATCTAAAAGTGCTTATGAAGCGTACCATCAGCAATTTAGAGGTTACGGGTTAGGTTGGAGTATAGAAGATTACCACGGCATTAAGAAGCTGGCACATGGTGGTGGCATTTTAGGTATGGTATCGCAGGTGACTCTTTTGCCAGAGAAAAACGTGGGGATTGTGATATTAAGCAACCAACAAGCGTTTTCTGCATTATCGGCGGTGACTCATGAAGTACTTGAAGATGTACTAGAGCTTGAAGATAAAGACTGGGTTGAAGATTTAGCTAAAAAGCACTTTGCAGGTAAAGAAAAAGCCTATGCTAACGCGGCTCCATCAGTGCCTGCAGATATCCAGCCGGCATTGCCAACCATTAATTACACCGGTACTTTGCATGATGATTGGTATGGCGATGTAATAATTGAAGAGTTAGATGGTAAATTACGCATTGATTTTACCCATACAAAGCGCCTCAAAGGTGAGTTGGAGCATTACACAGGTAATACCTTTATTGTTAAATGGGATGAAAAGCTATTAGAGGCAGATGCCTTTATTCGTTTTTCTATGAGTGCAGATAACCGTGTAGAATTGGCGAAAATGAACGCAGTTTCAACGCAGGTGACCGATTTTAGCTTTGATTTTAGAAACCTTGACTTAAAAGCTAAATAACCAGAACCTTGGTTAAATAGTCGTTTAGTATCAACCAAAGTCGCAAAGCCACCCTCAGGTGGCTTTGTTATACTCGTTAAGCAACTTATTTTTGGAGTTAGCTATGCGCACTGCGATTATTTCTCACCCCCACTGCCGTAAACATAAAATGATTGACGATCATCCAGAGTGCCCTGAGCGTTTGGATGCGATAAACGACCGTCTACTTGCAAGTGGGCTGGATGTCGCTATCGAGCAGAAACAAGCACCTAAGGCCTCGCGTGAGCACTATTTATTGGCGCATAGTGAACAACACATCAAGCATGTAGAAAGTATGATCCCAACCGAAGGGCTTAGCGATTTGGACGGCGATACCTGGTTATGCCCCGATTCATTGAAAGCAATTGAGCGTGCAGTAGGTGCAGGGTTACTCGCTGTTGATGAGGTTTTAGAGGGTAAATTGGATGCTGCATTTTGCTCAGTGCGCCCGCCAGGGCATCACGCTAACCGAGATAGCTCTTCTGGTTTTTGTGTGTTTAACAACCTTGCGATTGCGGTTAAATATGCACAAAGCAAAGGGGTGAAACGCATTGCCATTATCGATTTTGATGTACACCATGGCAATGGCACGCAAGATATTTTTATGGATGATGAAAATGTGTTGCTGTGCTCGTTATTTCAATATCCATTTTATCCAAATACCGCCATTAAAAATAACGCCACGTTGGTAAATTCACCTTTGCCTATTGCTAGTGATGGTACTGATTTAAAAGCGCTTTATGAGCAGCAGTGGCTACCAAAATTAACAGAATTTAAGCCTGAGCTACTTTTTATAAGTGCAGGGTTTGATGCGCACCTTGAAGATGATATGGCCAGTTTAAAGTTTGTCGAAAGTGATTATATATGGCTTACTGAGCAGTTAGCGCTATTTAGCCAACAACATGGTTGCTTAGGTATTATCTCTTACCTAGAGGGAGGATACTCACTGTCTGCCCTCGGGCGCAGCGCGATTGCACACGTTAAAGCCTTAGTTGATTTCGGCGAGTAACCTAAATGCCTGATCAGGAGTAAGCTGCTCTATTTTACTGAGGCAACATTGCCCTTCTTTTACTAAATATTCCTTTACCAATTGCGCTAATCGTATTGCACTGAGTGCATTATGCGCATCGCCATTTAAACCTTGATAGCCACTTACCTTATCTAAAATAACCACGTTTTTCTGCTCATTCACGTCCAAAGTATAAATAAAATCATGTAACTCATCGGCATGCTCTAATAGCTCAATCTCATTATTATAAATAATAATTAATGGGTAACTGATGCTCATATATTGTCCTAAATCAAATTGTCATTTACTGAATAATTTATAATCGTGCATTGGTTTAATTTTGGAAGTAAAAGCAATGCCCCACACTAGCCGCTATCAAAAAGTATGCGATGTTTTTACCAATAAGGTGATCGCCTGTACCGAGGATACCCCTTTAATTGAAGCGGTGAAACTAATGCGTGCGCACAATGTTAGCGCTATTTTTGTTAAACATCAGCAACAAATAGTGGGAGTGTGGACTGAAACTGATTGCTTAACGCTTAACTTTTCTGATCAGACACTTAGACAAGTAATGATTGAGAAAGTGATGTCGAGCCCTGTATTAAGTGTACCCAGCCAACAATTATTAACCGATACCGCCATGGTGTTTAATAAGCATGGCGTAAGACACTTACTGGTAACCGATGCGAATGATAACCCAAGCGGGGTGATCAGTATTACTGATATTGTGAGTAATCAAGGATTAGAGCATTACCTGCAATTTAGACCGATAAACGAGCAATATAATAAAAATATTAGGGTAGTACCGAGTTCATTAGCCATCAATGATGCAGTTAACTTAATGCGTGAACACGCCGAGAAAGTTGTTTTAGTATTTAATGAAGATGAAAATATCCATGGCATTATTACCCAGCGAGATTTACTAAAACTCATCACCGAGCAGCATAATCATCTTATTTGTTGGGATTTGGCGAGCCGTCCTCTGTATAAAATAAGCCCACAAGACAGCCTTTTTGATGCTTACAGGTTGATGTCTGAAAGTAGCATTCGGCATTTAGTGGTGAGCGAAAATAATCAAATTAACGGCGTATTATCACTTGAAAACTTAATTAATGAAATTGAAACAGCATATTGCTGTGAGCTTGAAAAGGTACTTCAGCAGCGAGATATTGCACTGCAGCACTCACAGCGTAATTTATTTTTAGCCAATAAAATTATCGACTCCTCTTTGGATGGCATCATGATCACCGACTCGAATGGGGTGATTATGCAAGTAAATCCTGCATTTACTCATTTAACCGGCTACAAAGAATATGAGGTGATAGGTAAGCGGCCTAATATGTTGAGTTCAGGACGTCATGATAAAAACTTTTATATAAAAATGTGGGATTCACTGACTAAAAAAGGCGTATGGCAGGGGGAAATTCATAATCGTAAAAAATCTGGCGATATTTATATTGAGTGGCTCAGTATTATAGAAATAAAAGAGCCAAGTCATAGTGATGTTACTTATGCTGCTATTTTTAGTGACATAACAGAGCGAAAGAGTGCAGAAGAAAAAGTAGTGCAGCTAGCATATTTTGATGAACTAACCGGCTTACCTAACCGGCGCTTATTTAACGATAGGCTCTCTATGGCACTGGCCTCTGCTCACAGAGATAAACAAATGCTAGCGGTAATGTTTATTGATCTTGACCGTTTTAAAGAGGTAAATGACAGCTTGGGCCATAACGCCGGTGATACCTTATTAAAATTAGTCTCTGAGCGCATTATTAACACCCTCAATGAGGGAGATACACTGGCACGATTAGGGGGAGATGAGTTTATTGTTTTGTGTGAGGTTGAAAGCGTAGCAGCTGTTATCAGACTTGCAGAGGGTATTTTAAATCACTTAAATACTCCCTTTAAATTGGAAGGATTTGAAGTGGGTGTTACTGCCTCTATAGGTGCAGCGGTTTATCCAGATGATGGCTTAGACAGTGAAACATTATTAAAGCATGCTGATATTGCCATGTATCGCTCAAAAGATGTGGGGCGTAATTCGTTTCAGTTGTTTCAACCCTCAATGAATGCCCGCTCCCTTGAGCGCTTAGCGATGATGAGCCGCTTTCAACATGCGCTTGAAAATGATGAGTTTGAGCTTTATTTTCAGCCTAAACAGTGTTTAAAAACAGGAGGGATTATGGGGGCTGAAGCACTACTGCGTTGGCAAGACCCTGATTTAGGCACTATTTCGCCAGCGCAGTTTATTCCGCTTGCTGAAGAGTTAGGTTTAGTTGTTCGTCTCGATTTATGGGTTATTAACCAAGCCGGTAAGGAGTTAACTCTTTGGCAAGCACAAGGAATGAATCCCGGACGTTTAGCGATTAATGTATCTGCTTGCCACCTAAGCCAAGGTAAGTTAGCTGATAACATTAAGGCCATGCTTAATCGCTATCAATTACCTGGGAGTTTACTTGAAATAGAGCTGACCGAAAGTAGCTTTATAGGTTCTTTTTCACAGGCAAAAGAACAGTTACAACAGCTTAAAACGTTAGGTGTACATATTGCGCTTGATGATTTTGGCACGGGGTATTCGGCATTAAGCTATTTAACCAAACTGCCCTTTAACACGTTAAAAATTGATGCCAGTTTTATTGCTAAAATTCCTGATGAATACGGCAATAGCCAAATTGTAGCGGCTATTATAGCCATGGCGACAAGTTTAGGGTTAGATGTGGTTGCTGAGGGAGTTGAGCATGCCTCGCAAGAGGCACACTTAGCAACAATAGGCTGCAATATTATTCAGGGTTACCATTATTGCTATCCATTAACACGACAGCAATGGATAGCATTTTATAACCAAGCAGCAAAAGGTTATTCTGAGTCTACGCTCACTTCATAAGAGGTGAATTTTCGAATATTAATCACACCGGTATCAAAAATTAAGTACTGACCTTTTATACCTTGTAAAATACCGCTAACAACAGGGTTTTTATCAAAGTTAAATGAGCTAATTTTAGTTGGGTATTCACTAACTGGAAAATCAAGGTTTACTACGTCTTCATCAAGTTTTTCAATGGCGGTTGCGCCAAACAGCTCACTCAGCTCTGTAAGCTTTTCGCTTATTTGTGGAATAAGTTCGGCGGCTGCTGCTTTTAAATCAAGCGTGTCGTTTTGTCCTTTAAGCATATTACGCCAATTGGTTTTATCAGCAATAAACTGTGCCAGCGCTACTTCAACTAAGCCCGATTGCAAACGAGTCTGCACTTTAAAAATAGGTAAGGCTTGGGTTGCCCCTTGGTCAATCCAACGGGTAGGAATTTGTGTATGGCGAGTAATACCTACTTTTAATCCTGAGGTATTTGCTAGGTAAACATAATGCGGGATCATGCAATTTTCTTCGCCCCACTCTGGCTCGCGGCAGGTGCCTTGGTCGTAATGGCAGGTTTCCGGTTTCATGATACACATATCGCAACTGGCAAGTTTGCGCATACACACAAAGCAATGCCCTTGAGAGTAGCTCTTTTTGGTTTTTTTACCGCAGTTAGAGCACAAAATTGTGCCACTAAAAGTAAGGGTCAGCTGTTTGCCAATTAAGGCATTTAAATCAACCAGTTCATCACCTATAGGTAGGTGGTATTGAACCGGCTCTGTTAAGCTCGACTTTAATTTACGCAGTGTACCTTGCATCTTTTCTTGGCCCCAAAGATGTTAAAAAGGGGAGTTTAACATTTTTAGGCTGTATTGGCTTTTTAAGAAGTCTAAATAATTATCATAAGAGAGTGCTTTGGCATACAGGTAGCCTTGAGTGCGGTCGGCGTTCATTGTTGTAAGTAGCTGATGAACCTCTTGAGTCTCTACGCCCTCAATCGTGATAGTTAGGCCCAGATTATGTGCCATATCTATGGCTGTTTGCACAATAACCTGATGCGCACGGTTATCAGTTAAATCAAACACGAATGACTTATCTACTTTAAGTTCGCTAAAGTGATAGTTAACCAAGTAGCTAAGCGATGAATAACCAGTGCCAAAGTCGTCTAGTACTACTTTAACGCCCAAAGTAGCAAGCTCATCAACTAGGGTGACTAATGCATCTTGATTTTCGACAAAAGCAGACTCAGTCAGTTCAAACTTTAATAAGTGAGGAGCAACCTGATACTTAATCAAAATATTCTCTACTTTTTCGGTCAAATTAGTAATGGCTAGATTTTTTGCACTTAAATTAATACTAATACTATGATTGCTTATGCCATCGGATGCCAGCTTCGCAATGTCTTTACAGGCTTGTTCAATAACCCAAATTGTTAATTCATTAATAATACCAGTGTGTTCGGCGAGTATAATTAGCTTTTCTATCGAAATGTTTTTAAAGTCAGCATCGGGCCAGCGTAGTAGGGCTTCCGCGCCGTGTATACTGCACTCCTCTAAGCTCACTTGTGGTTGATAATAAAGGGCAAGTTTATCCTCTCTTATCGCTTGCTGTAGCTTGGCTGCTAGAGCAACGTCCATGGTAAGGTTATCATGCGCAAGTGATGAGCTTACTTTGCTTAGGTTATGTTTAGCGTCGTGTAATGCTAAATAGCCTCGTTTTAACCAAAACTCAAAATCATCACGTTTACCGTAACCACTAATGCCAACACTGTAATTAAGTTGTAAGTCTAGACCTTTAATTTGATATGTTTTTGGTAACTTATTTAAGATCTGTTTAAGTAATTCTTCGAGCGTATGCTGACTCTGGTTTTTAGTGGAAATACAGGCAAATACGCCACTGCCTAAATCAGCAATTTTAGCTGGCTGATTAATACCATTGTTGAGATGAAAAAACTCTCGTTCAAAGCTTAATTGGCATTCAAGTTCGTGAGCAACATGTTTAATTAGCTCATACCCTTGCGAGGGCGTAATAATGGTATTTAGAGAGTTAAAATGACGTATTTTCACCAAGCATAACGTGGTAGAGCGTCGCTGGGCTTTGAGTGCCATAAAGGCATATTTTAGCTTGGCGCTATTGAGTAGCTTGGTTTGTTGGGTATGTGTTGCATGATATAGCGCTTGCTCACGCTGATAACGAATCCGATCAGCAAGTGCCATTGCCATTAGGACAATTTCACACAAAATGGCCATTAAAAAAGCATGGCGTATTGAAAAACTATAGGAAATAACGCCTGTGAGCTCTAGAGGTTGGATAGCTGCGCCAATGATCAGTGGCACCCACGAAAATACGTAAAACTTAGCCCAACGAAAACCGCTTCTTAATTTGTTGTAAATTAAAATGAAGCAGACAATATAGAGCGATCCTAAAATCACAAAAAATATCGGTGCGGCTATATTTTCAGGAATGAAAAAACTCAATGTCCCTAGAACTAGCATCAGTCTTAATAAGCCGATGCTTAATTTATACCGCCAGCAACCGTCTTTATGATAACGTAAAAACAGTGTGCAAAAGGCGAGGGTAAAAAACGCAATGGTGTAGTTGACCACAATGACTTTTTCGTGAATAAATAACTGCCATTCAAGCGGCCATAAATAAAAGCCAAATCCCAGCACAGTGCCCATTAATGCAATAGCGCTAATAATGTAGCCAATGTAAACTAAATATACGCGGTCTTTAATACCAAAATAAAGTAATAGGTTATATAGCGAGGCCATTAATAGTACGCCAGCAAAAATTCCCCAAATGCCTGTTTGTGAGCGAACTAAGTCAACAAATACAGTATGGCGATATAAGTGAATTGGGGTTTTACTGATCCCCACGGTATCTATTTTTATGACTAATTGTTGTTTAGACTGACCATCTAGTTTAAAGCGAATATGGGGCACGCTGTACTTAAATAAAGTAAGACGCGGCTCTTTATCACCAAGCTTATAAGTGTCGAGTAGCTGGTTATTACTATTGAGCCTATATATAGTGAGGTGATCCACCATCGGATTATCAAAATGCGCCACCACATCTTCTTGTTGACTGCTTTTGTTTTCTAAATCAAGGCGTAACCAATAATTTTGCTGTTGAAAACTCCAAGGAATATCGTTAAATTTTTGCTGTGTAAACTGCGCTTTATTATTCATTACTTCTGCGAAGTTTTGTGTTTTACTCTTGTCTATGTAATATGCATGATCAAGATAAACAGGGGTTATTTTATCTATGGTATAGCGAGATGGCATCACAAAGTTTGTTGCCAATGTGCTGATAATAAAAAAGATAAAAATAAGTATTACGACCGCTATCGCATGATAGCGCAAGGTTTTAAATTCCAATATTAACCTGTGCCCTGATTGTTTTTTTATAGTGTAGCAGTAAAAAGCGCAGATAATCTGCGCTTATAAAGTTTAATGAGTAAAACTCAATAATTATTGTTCACGAGCAATTGCACGATAGGCTATATCTGTACGGTATTCCATGCCGTCCCAGCTGATTTCATCAACCAGTTTATAGGCACGTTGTTGCGCTTGTGTAACGGTATTACCTAGTGCCGTTGCACATAATACTCTACCACCGGCAGTTACTACATTATCGCCATCTTGCTTAGTCCCTGCGTGAAAAACTTTTTCGCCTTCAGGGTAAGTTACTTTCAGGCCACTAATCGCATCACCTTTCGGGTAGCTATCTGGGTAGCCTTTGGCAGCTAAAACAACACCTACAGCAGCGCGTGAATCAAACTCAATGGTAGTTTTATCAAGCTCTACACGGTTAGCAGCTTCAATCAGCTCAACTAAATCTGATTGCAAACGTAGCATCATAGGTTGTGTTTCAGGGTCGCCAAAACGACAGTTATATTCAATTACTTTTGGTGTGCCGGTGTCATCTATCATTAAGCCTGCATATAAAAAGCCAGTGTACGGGTGGCCTTCGCTAGCCATACCTTCTACCGTAGGGTAAATCACTTCATTCATAATGCGTTGATGAATTTCATCAGTCACTACCGGTGCCGGAGAATAAGCGCCCATACCGCCAGTATTTGGGCCAGCATCGCCATTGTAAGCACGTTTATGATCTTGGCTAGTTGCAAATGGCAGTACGTTTTCACCATCAACCATTACGATAAACGACGCTTCTTCACCTTCTAAAAACTCTTCGATGACAACGCGGCTGCCAGCTTCACCAAAGGCATTACCCGCAAGCATATCGCGAATGGCTTCTTCTGCATCGCGTTCATCCATAGCTACAATCACGCCTTTACCTGCCGCTAAACCATCGGCTTTTATAACAATCGGTGCGCCTTTCTCTTTTAAATAGGCAAGCGCAGGGTCGATTTGTTCAAACGTTTGGTAATCAGCGGTTGGGATAGCATGACGTGCTAAAAAGTCTTTAGTGAACGATTTAGACCCTTCAAGCTGGGCTGCACCTGCTGTTGGGCCAAAAATAGCTAAGCCGTGTTCACGAAACTTATCAACAACACCTAATACTAGCGGCACTTCTGGACCAACAATGGTTAGCTCAACATTATTTTGTTGTGCAAAGCTAAGTAGCCCATCAAGATCTTCAATGTTAATTGCTACGTTCTCAAGTTTTGGCTCAAGGGCTGTGCCCGCATTACCTGGAGCAACATAAACAGTGTTTACTTTTGTATTTTGAGCGGCCTTAAACGCAAGTGCGTGTTCGCGGCCGCCGCTGCCAATGACTAATACATTCATGGCGAATATCCTATTTAAAGCGGTTTTTTAAATTTCAGCGTCATACGGTCGCTTTCACCTATAGCTTTATATTTAGCGGCATCTTGCTCGCCAAGTCTAAGGCTCGGTGGAAGGGTCCATACCCCTTTAGGGTGATCGGCTGTATCAAGAGGGTTTGCATTAATATCGCTTTTTGCTTCAAGTTCAAAACCTGCTTGTTCAGCAAGTGCAATAACCACACTCTGCTTCATATAACCTGATGACTTTTGCATTTCATCGGCTTGCTCTTCGGGTAGGCGATGTTCAACTACGCCTAAAGTGCCGCCAGGTTTAAGTGCTGTATAAAATGACTTAAACGCATTGCTTGCAGCTTTTTTATCTTTACTCATGAACCAGTTATGGACATTACGAAAAGTAAGTACCATATCGGCGCTACTTGCAGGAGCAATATCTAAATGAGTAGAAGGAGCAAACTCAGTAAGTTTAACGTCACTAAAGCGGGCATCTTCAGCGATTTTAGCTTTAAAACCAGCAAGAGAACGTTGGTAGTAACCTACCGATGAATCAGCAGGAAAATGCGCGGCATAATAGGTGCCTTGCTCTTTTAGTGCTGGCGCTAAAATTTCACTATACCAACCACCGCCAGGCGCAATTTCTACCACAGTCATTGTTGGTTTAAAGCCAAAAAACTCGAGGGTTTCTACAGGATTGCGGTATTGGTCGCGTTCACTGCTGCGCTCGCTTGCTTTAACTGCATTTGTTAATGCTGAGTCGTGGCCATGGTTGTGTGCTAATGCCATTGTTGAACTTAATGACAGCGTGGCAACCAGTAGAGATTTTAGTGCAAATTTCATCGTCTAATCCTTCACATTATAATTGTTAGTCATGGTTATAGAATAAGCAGAATACGTGAATTTGATGCAAACAAAAAGAGCTAACTGAAGCAGTTAGCTCTTTAAGCGATTAATGGCGGAAATGGCGCATACCCGTAAACACCATTGCCATACCAGCTTCATCAGCTGCCGCAATCACTTCTTCATCGCGCATTGAACCACCCGGTTGAATAACCGCGGTAATACCTGCTGCGGCTGCAGCATCAATGCCATCACGGAATGGGAAAAATGCATCTGATGCCATGACTGAGCCTTTAACTTCAAGGTTTTCATCAGCGGCTTTAATACCGGCAATTTTAGCTGAGTAAACACGGCTCATTTGGCCTGCGCCAACACCAATAGTCATACCGTCGCGGGCATAAACAATGGCGTTTGATTTTACAAATTTAGCCACTTTCCAGCAGAACAGTAAGTCTTTAAGTTCTTGCTCAGAAGGCTGGCGCTTAGAGACAACCGTTAAGTCGCCTTGCGTTACCATACCTAAATCACGGTCTTGAATTAGAACGCCGCCATTAACGCGTTTAATGTCATGGCCTGTGCCTTTAGCAGAGAACTCACCACACTCTAATAAACGTACGTTTTGTTTAGCTGATACTATTTGAGCGGCTTCTGCACTCACGCTTGGCGCAATAATAACTTCAACAAATTGACGTTCAACAATCGCTTGTGCAGTTTTTGCGTCAAGTTCTTGGTTAAAAGCAATAATGCCGCCAAACGCTGACGTTGGATCAGTTTTAAAGGCGCGATCGTATGCTTCTAAGATATTTTCGCCAATTGAAACACCACATGGATTAGCATGTTTTACAATAACACACGCCGGTACATCAAATTCTTTAACACACTCAAGTGCGGCATCGGTATCGGCAATATTGTTAAACGATAATGCTTTACCTTGCAGTTGAGTGGCTGTCGCCACTGACGCTTCAGAGATGTCGTTTTCAACATAAAACGCGGCATCCTGATGCGAATTTTCACCGTAACGCATATCTTGTTTTTTAGTGAATTGCATATTGATAGTACGAGGGAACTTAGTATCTTCAGCCGCTTCCTCTGTGTAATCAGGAACCATTTTACCGAAGTAATTAGCAATCATACCATCGTATTGCGCTGTATGTTCATAAGCGGCAATAGCTAGATCAAAGCGGGTTTTGTAAGTAGTTGAGCCGTTGTTATTTTGCATTTCGCTGATAACACGGTCATAGTCGTTTGCGTTAACAACAATCGTCACATCTTTGTGATTTTTAGCTGCTGCACGCACCATGGTTGGGCCGCCAATATCGATGTTTTCTATAGCATCTTCAAGGCTGCAGTTTTCTTGAGCGACAGTATTCGCAAAGGGGTATAAGTTAACTACAACGATGTCGATAGCAGAAATGTTGTTATCTGCCATTACGCCTTCATCTTGGCCACGACGAGCAAGAATACCGCCATGAATTTTTGGGTGTAGGGTTTTTACGCGACCATCCATGATCTCAGGGTGTCCGGTGTGATCTGATACTTCGGTAACTTTAATCGCATTATCAGCAAGTAGTTTACAAGTGCCGCCAGTTGAAAGTATTTCAACACCTTGTGCTTCTAGTGCACGGGCAAATTCAACAATACCGGTTTTGTCTGACACACTCAAAAGTGCGCGACGTATAGGACGATGTGTATCCATTGTAGTTTGATTTCCTCAGTTAATGAGCTAGCTTAGAAGCGCGTATTTTAACTGATTACGACTCAAAAAACGACTTATAACGACCCATAAAGCGTGAGCATTTTGCAATTTCGTTAATAAATTTTACAGATAAAAAAAGCACCCTAAGGTGCTTTTTTAAGAGTGTTTTATAAAACACTCAGTGTATTGAATCAGTAAGCGCGGTAAAGCAATTACGGCATCAATACCTTAGGTATTAGTTCATACCGTATTTTTTTAGCTTTTTACGTAAAGTACCACGGTTGATACCTAGTAAAATTGCCGCACGAGTCTGGTTGCCACGTGTGTAAGTCATTACTTCTTCAAGCAATGGCGCTTCTAGCTCAGAAAGAACAAGGTCGTAAACGTCTTGCACATCTTGACCGTTAAGCTGTTTTAAGTAGTGGTGAACAGCTTTTTTTACTGCATCACGCAATGGCTGCGGTTTCTCGTGTGACTGAACATGAGGGTTTGTGATAAATGGAGAAGTCACGTTTTGTTCGAACATTATAAAGTCTCTTTCTTTCTTAGTTAGCTGCTAGTGTTTTAAAGTATTGCTCTAATGCGACGACCTGTTCCTCGGAATTGTCGAGCGCATTAAATACTCGCCTAAACTGACCGTCACTGTCATGGGTTTGCAAATACCAAGATACATGTTTGCGAGCGATTCGTGCTCCCATTGGCTCACCGTAAAACATATGGAGGTTGGTTAAATGCTCCATTAAAATACTGCGCACCTCTGCAATAGCAGGTGGCTGCATATGTTCACCAGTTCGCAAATAGTGGTCTATCTCCCTAAATATCCAAGGGCGACCTTGGGCGGCTCGACCAATCATGATGGCATCTGCACCCGTATAGTCCAAAACCTGCTTTGCTTTTTCAGGTGATGTAATATCACCATTAGCAACCACAGGTATCGACACTGAACGTTTTATATCCCTAATTGTGGCGTACTCAGCATCACCTTTGTACATACATGCGCGCGTGCGCCCATGTACAGCCAGTGATGCAATGCCATAACGTTCAGCTATTCTTGCAATCTCTACACCATTACGGTTGTCCTGATCCCATCCAGTACGGATTTTAAGTGTTACAGGTATATCAACCGCATTAACGACGGCATCAATAATCTCTTCCACGAGTTCTGGAAACTGTAATAAGGCTGAGCCTGCAAGTTTCTTGTTCACTTTTTTTGCTGGGCACCCCATATTGATATCTATGATCTGTGCACCGTTTGCAACATTGAATTGTGCGGCCTGTGCCATAAGCTCAGGGTCTGCTCCTGCAATTTGCACCGCACGTATACCCGACTCACCAGAATGATCCATTCGGTTCATCGACTTTTCGGTTTTCCAAACCTTCGGATTAGACGACAGCATTTCAGACACAGCAAGGCCAGCGCCTAAACGACGACATAACTGTCTAAATGGTCTGTCTGTTATGCCCGCCATAGGCGCGACAATGACATTATTCTCAAGTTGGTATGAACCGATACGCACGATATTCAATAGGCCTCTTTTCAAGGGGCGCTAAGTTTACGGCTTTTTGCGCAAAAATCAAAGGCTATAAATTGAACAAAAGTGACTTTTTTTTGCTCTTTTCGTATTGACATTTGATAACCGTATGACGAAGCGGTTTATTTGTGTGAATTTTGAACGGTCGTTGTTTTTATAATAAAAAATCTTTATTTTTTATTATGTAAAAAAATAGTAAAGCCTGTTAAATACAGGCTCTAGAAACGACTTTTGAGTTAATACTCTAAACTTTGAAAAAACGCACTATTATGTTTTTTTAATGCCACTGACTCGGGTCCAGTCGCCTTCAATGGCAATCTCATCAAGTTCAATAAAGGGCGCATATATATCGGCAACCGATTTTGCTTGCTCTTCTAAAATGCCCGACATGGCAATTTTACCGCCTGGTTTTAATAATCCTAAAATCACACTATGAAGCTCACGCAAAGGTTGCGCTAAAATATTTGCCACAACGATATCGGCTGTAAATTCAGGTTGGTTTTCTGGTAGATAAACTTCAAGCTTGTCAGCAACGCCATTACGGTTAGCGTTATCTAAGCTTGCTTCTAGCGCTTGCGGGTCAATGTCTATCCCTATCATGCGCTCTGCACCTAGTTTAATTGCTGCAATGCCTAATATGCCTGAACCACAACCAAAATCGACTACCGTTTTGCCGCTTAAGTCTTGGCTTTCAAGCCACTTTAAACACAGCGCGGTGGTGGCGTGCGTGCCAGTACCAAATGCAAGGCCAGGATCAAGTAGCACATTGACTGCGTCAGGGTCTGGAATATCGCGCCAGCTAGGGCAAATCCATAGTTTTTCGCCAAATTGAATAGGGTGGAAGTTATCCATCCACTCACGTTCCCAATCTTTGTCTTCGAGTTGCTCGATTTTGTAAACTAAATTGTCTTTGAGCTCATCATGGCGCTTTAATAACGCAACCACGGCGTTCATATCGTGATTAGCTTCGAACAGACCAATTACTGTGGTATCAGCCCAAAAAACGACAGTGCCAATTTTGGGTTCGTAAATAGGGGTGTCTTTAGCATCAATAAAAGTAACAGAAGCACTACCAGCTTCCATTAATAAGTCACTAACTGCATCTGCGGTTGCAGCATTGGCATTGATACGGATTTGGATCCAAGCCATGTTTATTTCCTTGAAATAGAAAAAAGGCCGCTACAGCGGCCTTTTGAGTTAACTCATAATGTAACGCTAGGTTATTTAGCGTCTAAAAAGCTTTTCAGTAAATCAGAGCGAGAAGGGTGACGTAATTTACGTAGTGCCTTCGCTTCAATTTGACGAATACGCTCACGTGTTACATCAAACTGCTTACCTACTTCTTCTAACGTGTGGTCGGTATTCATATCAATACCAAAACGCATACGTAGTACTTTCGCTTCACGGGCTGTTAAGCCAGCGAGCACATCGTTAGTTGCGCCACGAAGAGACTCCATTGTTGCCGAATCGATAGGCGAATCAATAGTAGTATCTTCAATGAAGTCGCCTAAGTGCGAATCTTCATCATCACCAATCGGTGTTTCCATTGAAATTGGCTCTTTTGCAATCTTAAGTACCTTACGGATTTTATCCTCAGGCATCATCATGCGTTCAGCTAATTCTTCTGGATTTGGCTCACGACCCATTTCTTGTAACATTTGACGTGAAATACGGTTCAATTTATTGATCGTTTCAATCATATGTACTGGAATACGGATCGTTCTTGCTTGGTCAGCAATAGAGCGAGTAATTGCTTGGCGGATCCACCACGTGGCATAAGTAGAGAACTTATAACCACGACGGTATTCAAACTTATCAACCGCTTTCATCAAACCAATATTACCTTCTTGAATTAAATCCAAGAACTGTAAACCACGGTTGGTGTATTTTTTAGCGATTGAAATTACCAGACGTAAGTTCGCTTCTACCATCTCTTTTTTAGCACGGCGCGCTTTCGCTTCACCAATACTCATGCGACGGTTTATATCTTTAATACGTTCAATGCTTAAGCCAGTGCTTTCTTCCATTGAAGAAAGTTTGCTAATACAACGAAGTATTTCAGGCTTCACTTCTTCAAGTTTAGCTGAATGCTTTTCGTTAGCTGCAATTTCAATATCAAGCCATGCAGTGTCAGTTTCGTTGTTTGCAAAGTGCTTAACAAAGGTTTTCTTTGGAAGCTTTGAAACTTGTACTGCATGCTTCATGATAAGACGTTCTTGAACGCGAACTCGGTCCATCATTTCACGCATGTTATTAACCATGCGGTCAAATTGTTTAGGCACAAGCTTAAAGGTTCTGAACAACTCACCAATTTCTAAAATAGCGGCTTGAGATTCTGGATGAGAGCGACCTTTTTTATCGAATGTTTCACGTGCTTTAGTGTATAAATCACGTAAGTTTTCGAAATGGATGCGCGCTTCTTCAGGATCTGGACCTGTATCTACTTCTTCTTCGTCTTCATCATCACTGTCATCATCATCGTCGCTGTCATCAAGCTGTTTTTCGCTTAATTCAGAACCAATGTTAGTGGCAGCAATTGGTGGTGCTTCGTCTGCATCAGGATCGAAAAAGCCAGAGATAATGTCGCTAAGGCGCATCTCTTCTGCTTCAAACTTATCCCACTGTTCAAGTAGGTAAGTGATCGCTTCTGGGTATTCAGCAACCGAAATCTGTACTTGGTTAATGCCTTCTTCAATACGTTTAGCGATAACAATTTCGCCTTCACGGGTAAGAAGTTCAACAGTACCCATTTCACGCATGTACATGCGAACAGGGTCTGTTGTACGGCCGATTTCTTTTTCTACAGTAGCAAGGGCTGCAGCGGCAGCTTCCGCTGCGTCTTCGTCTGTCGTGGTTTCTTGCATCATTAATTCATCAGCATCAGGCGCGTTTTCGCTAACCTTGATACCCATGTCATTAATCATGCTAATGATATCTTCTACTTGATCTGAGTCGATAATATCTTGTGGAAGGTGATCATTAACTTCTGCAAAAGTTAAGTAACCTTGCTCTTTACCTTTTTGAATCAGAAGTTTTAATTGTGACTGAGGAGTTGGATCCATAGAGATTGTTTCTTCCACTCTGATAAGTTGATACAACAGGCGCCATCATGGAGTTTGCTCAAAGGCTAACCAGAATAATGTGACGCAGTGAATAGCACAGTATAACAGCCTAAATCAAATCTGACTAGCCGTTAGTCGTTTTTAACGCTGTCATTAGCAAATGACATTCTAGTCGTTCATCGCTATTTAAGCCCTGTGTCTTGTCTTTTATTAATAGGGTCTCTAGTCGATAATTTAAACACTGATCTTCAATAAATTTAAAAGTATTTTGAAAAACAGTCTCTAAACGCTCTTCATTTATTTGATGTTGCCATGTCGCCAACTTAGTTAATGGCTCATAGTCATCAGTGTCTCTAAATGATTCGAGAATTTGTGCAGTGGTAATACCATCTTTTTGTAACGCTTGATGTTGTAGGCGTAATAACAAGCCGATTCCTGCAATATTCATTTGTGCTAAATCAGGCAAGTAGGGCACGCTTTTTGCCAAATTAGGGTGCTGAACTAAAATGCCTATCGCTTGGCGCATCGGTGTAATTTTAAATTTACGTTCAATTGCTTGCTGCTGTTTTGGTGTTTTTAAATGATTATTAAGTTGCTCACGGGTGCGACCAATTAATCTGCCAAGTTGCTCCAAGATATTTTCTTGATAGAACTCACTTGGGATCTTTTCAATTAATGGCAGTGCTGCACTGAGTAACTTAGCCTTACCGGAATCGAGCGTTAAATCAATCTCTTTACTTAGTTTATTAAACAGCACTTTAGTGAAGTCATCGGCGTTTTCTAGGCGCTGCTCAAAAGCCTCTTTACCTTCTTGTTGAACGAGTGAATCAGGGTCTTCACCATCGGGTAAAAATACAAAATGCAGTGCTTTGCCATCGTTTAAGTAAGGAAGTGCATTTTCCAGTGCACGCCACGCGGCATCTTTACCTGCACGGTCACCGTCGTAGCAACAAATAACTTTGTCAGTGGTTCTAAATAAGGTGTGCATATGCTCGCTGGTTGTCGCTGTGCCGAGTGCGGCAACTGCGTATTCTATGCCTTGTTCAGCCAGCGCAACGACGTCCATATAACCTTCTACTATAAGTACATGATCGAGTCTTTTATGTGCTTGTTTTGCTTCATAAAGGCCATAAAGTTCAAAGCCTTTGTGGAATATTCGTGTTTCAGGAGAGTTTAAATATTTTGGCCCCTGATCTGCTTGCATTACACGGCCACCAAAAGCAATTACGCGACCGCGTTTATCACGAATAGGAAACATTAAACGATCACGGAAAAAATCGAATTGCTTACCTGGCGTTTTTTCAGATGCGAGTTTCAGCTCAACTAATTGCTCTTTTTGTTCTTGATTACGTCCAAGCTGTTGGCAGAGGCCTTCCCATTCGCTGGGCGCATAGCCCATCATAAACTTTTTAACTGTTGCGCCGCTTAAGCCGCGACCTTTTACATAGTCTATTACTGTTTCAGAATTACTATGATGTTTTAACTGGTGTTGATAAAAACGCGCTGCATGGAGCATTAAATCGTAGTCAGAACGTTTTTGTGCTGCGGTGCGTTCTGGGCCATTACTACTTCCTTGTTCGCGAGGAACATCTAGGTTAAGTAAACTGGCTAGCTCTTCAATTGCATCAACAAACTCAAGTTTGTCATATTCCATAACAAAAGAAATAGCATTGCCGTTAGCGCCACAGCCAAAGCAATGATAAAACTGTTTATCTTGCGATACAGTAAACGAAGGCGATTTTTCATTGTGAAAAGGACAGCAAGCTTGATAGTCTTTGCCCGCTTTTTTCAACCCTACCTTTGAGTCAATCAGGTCGACAATATCGGTTCGTGCCAATAAATCATCGATAAAGTTGCGTGGGATCTTTCCAGCCATTGTTTAAAGTACAGCCCTAAGGTAAATATAAAAGTGTTAAAAGCGAATTATAATACGCAGAGATTGGAACACAAATGCATATTTTTTTGAAGTGCTCTAAACGAAGAAACCGAGCTCAAGGCTCGGTTTACTTCAATCATACTTAATGTATGTGGGAGTATTAGGCAGTTAATCGTTGCTTAATTAAACCTGAGATTTTGCCCATATCGGCACGACCTTCGGCTTTGCTTTTGATTATACCCATTACTTTACCCATGTCTTGCATACCTGCTGCGTTAGTATCAGCAATAGCCGCGTCAATGAGAGCAATGATTTCTTCTTCACTCAATTGTTGAGGTAAAAAAGCTTCAAGTGCTGTAATCTCATTGGCTTCAATTTCAGCTAAATCATCACGCCCAGCATCTTTGTACTGAGTGTAAGAGTCGCGACGTTGTTTAACAAGCTTCACTATAACGGAGGTAATACCTGCGTCGTCTAGTGTTATTTGCTCGTCAATTTCACGTTGCTTGATTGCAGCAAGTACCATGCGAATAGGATTAAGACGTTGTTTGTCTTTAGCTCTCATCGCATCTTTTTGCGCATCTTTTAGCGTTATTAAAAGGCTCATTTATACAAGACCTAATATATTAGTATAATTTAACGCGACGAGCGTTATCACGAGAAAGTTTTTTCATGTGACGTTTAACAGCAGCTGCTTTTTTACGCTTACGCTCAGCTGTTGGTTTTTCATAGTGCTCGCGACGACGAACTTCTGAAAGGATACCTGCTTTTTCACATGAACGCTTGAAGCGACGAAGTGCTACGTCAAACGGTTCGTTCTCTCTTACTTTAATTACTGGCATTAAAAATTCACCTACCTAAATTATGAGCGTTGCTCAAGTTGATCAAACATTGATCAAGTGGTTCAAAAATGGTGCGGTATTGTAATCCGAAGCAACACCACATGTAAAGGATAATATTAACAGAAACCCGACGGCTAAAACAGTGTTAATTTACATGCCGTTGGTATAGCCTGCAAAAAACTTGACCAGCTTTTTTCTCTTTTATTAACAACCAGTTATTAGGTGCTTTGAACGAAGTTAACTCGGTTTCTACTTCAACATATATTAGTGCGTCAGGGTCGAGCCATTGATTATTTTCTAATAAATCACAGCATGATTGGGCTAAATTTTTGCGAAATGGCGGGTCAATAAAAACTAAATTAAATGTGTCATTGGTGTTTTTGCTTTCAAGAAAGGTCAGGGTATTAGTATTGAGTACCTGTGCATTTTGCGCATTAAGGGTGGCAACATTTTGCGTTAGCTGTTTTGCTGCTAACGGATCAAGCTCTAAAAATGTGGTGTTTTTAGCAAAGCGAGATAGCGCTTCGAACCCTAAACCTCCGGAACCGGCAAAGCAATCGAGAGTGCGTGCATCTCGGGTATCGTGCATTAACCAATTGAATACTGTTTCTTTTATTCTGTCGGTTGTAGGGCGCAAGCCTTGAACGTCTTTTACTGGCAGTTTACGACCGCGAAATTGGCCGCTAATGATTCTAATAACGCCATCGGCTGATTTATGGGTGGTGTTATTTTGTGTGGTTTTTTTTCTCATTTAACTCACTAAAAATTGGTATCTATGATCTAGCTCAGATAATATTGCAATCATATCACGGCGTGTCATTTTTCAACTGCGCTAAAAGTGTTACTATTATGCACCCTCGAGGATAACGTGTTGCTAAAAAGCAATTATTTAGGCTTAAAAGCACGCTATCATTATCGTTAGTTTATCAGATTTTTATAAGTGGTTATTAGCAAGTATGGCAAAAAAAAGTAAATTCATGTCGTGGCTCGGTTTTGGCAAGTCAGATAAAAAACAAGCAGAAGCTGATAAACAACAAGCATTAGCAAACGAGCAGGCAGAAAAAGCCGAACAAGAGCGCTTAGCAGCAGAACAAGCCGAGGCTGAGCGTTTGCAAGCTGAAGCCGAAGCTGAACGTTTAGAGCAAGAAAAACAGGCGCAAGCACAACGCGCTGCGGCAGCAGAAAAACAAGCGATTGAACAAGCTAACGCTGAGCTATTGGCTAAACAACAGGCAGATGCCGAGCAGCAAAGACAAGAGCAAGCTCAACGTTTAGCTGAGCAAGAAGCGCAAATGTTGTTAGAGCAAGAGCGTATAGCAGCTGAAAAAGCAGAAGCTGAACGTTTAGAACAAGAAAAACAGGCGCAAGCACAACGCGCGGCGGAGGCAGAAAAACGAGCGATTGAACAAGCTAACGCTGAGCTATTAGCTAAACAACAGGCGGATGCAGAGCAGCAAAGACAAGAGCAAGCTAAACGTTTAGCTGAACAAGAAGCGAAAATGTTGTTAGAGCAAGAGCGTATCGCGGCTGAACAAGCTGAGCATGAGCGTTTAGAGCAACAGCGTATTGCAGCAGAGCAAGCTGAGAATGAGCGCTTAGAACAACAGCGTCTTGCAGCAGAGCAAGCTGAGAATGAGCGCTTAGAACAACAGCGTATTGCAGCAGAGCAAGCTGAGCATGAGCGCTTAGAACAACAACGCATAGCAGCAGAGCAAGCTGAGAATGAGCGCTTAGAACAACAGCGTATTGCAGCAGAGCAAGCTGAGAATGAGCGCTTAGAGCAACAGCGTATTGCAGCAGAGCAAGCTGAAAATGAGCGTTTAGAACAACAGCGTATTGCAGCAGAGCAAGCTGAGCATGAGCGTTTAGAGCAACAGCGCATTGCAGCAGAGCAAGCTGAGCATGAGCGTTTAGAGCAACAGCGCATTGCAGCAGAGCAAGCAGAGAATGAACGTTTAGAGCAAGAACGTATTGCAGCTGAAGAAGAGGCTGAACGCCTAGAACAACAGCGACTGACCGCAGAGATTGCAGAGGAAGAAGCAAAAAAAGCGGAAAAACCTAAAAAAGAAGGCTTTTTCTCTCGACTTAAAAAAGGCTTACTTAAAACTCGAGTTAATATTGGCTCTGGTTTTTCGTCAATTTTTAGCGGTAAAAAAATTGACGACGAGTTATTTGAAGAGCTAGAGACTCAGTTACTTACTGCTGATCTCGGTGTTGATACCACCATGAAGCTCATTGATAACTTAACTGATGCAGCCGATCGCAAGCAACTTAAAGATGGTGATGCGCTTTATGAGCTTATGAAACAAGAAATGGCAACTATGCTAAAAACAGCAGAGCAGCCTTTAGAAATACCAGCAGATAAAAAACCTTTTGTTATTTTAATGGTAGGGGTAAACGGCGTAGGTAAAACCACCACCATTGGTAAAATGGCCAAGCAATTCCAAAATCAAGGTAAGTCGGTCATGCTTGCTGCCGGTGATACTTTTAGAGCTGCAGCGGTAGAGCAGCTTCAAGTATGGGGTGAACGCAACAGCATTCCGGTAATAGCTCAACATACAGGTGCTGATAGTGCATCGGTAGTATTTGATGCTTTTCAAGCTGCAAAAGCACGTAATGTCGATGTGTTAATTGCTGATACAGCAGGGCGCTTGCAAAATAAAGATAACTTAATGCAAGAGCTTGAAAAAATAGCCCGTGTAATGAAAAAAGTAGACCCTGATGCACCTCATGAAGTGATGCTGACTATTGATGCTGGTACAGGCCAAAATGCAATTAGCCAAGTAAACCTATTTAATCAATGTGTAGGTTTAACCGGTATCACATTATCAAAGCTTGATGGTACTGCTAAAGGTGGGGTTATTTTTGCCGTTGCCGATAAGTTTAATATTCCTATTCGTTACATTGGCGTAGGTGAAAGTATTGATGATTTACGTACCTTCAAGAGCGATGACTTCATTGACGCGCTATTTAGTCAAGATGAGGACGACGCTTAATTTACCAAAAGGGAGCCTGCTCCCTTTTTAATTGCGAGGAATACCATTTTATTTTAGAGCCTAAGGCTAACAATAAATTGGCAATAATAAAAAATGATAAATTTTCAGCAAGTAAGTAAAACCTATGCCGGTGGACACCGCGCGCTTGAAAAAGTGAACTTTCATATAAAGCCTGGCGAATTAGCCTTTCTAACTGGCCACAGTGGGGCTGGTAAAAGTACACTATTAAAGCTTATTAGCTTAATGGAACGTCCTTCTGCAGGAAACGTGTTTATTAATGGCGTGGATTTAAATAAATTAAATTCCCGTCAAATTCCGTATGCACGTCGCGACATTGGTATTATTTTTCAAAATCATCGATTATTAGAGCGATACACGGTATTTGATAACGTTGCTTTGCCCTTAATTATTGAAGGTACTCACCACAAGCAAATTGCCAAACGTGTGCATGGAGCGCTTGATAAAGTGGGCTTGTTAGATAAAGTGCGCTGTCACCCTTCTACACTTTCTGGTGGTGAACAACAACGAGTAGGGATTGCACGAGCCATCGTCAATTCGCCACCTATATTGCTAGCCGATGAACCTACCGGTAACTTAGACCCTGAATTATCAATGGAAATATTACGACTGTTTGAAGACTTTAATAAACATGGCACCACGGTTTTAATTGCCACTCATGATTTGGGCTTAGTGTCACGGATGAAGTACCGCAGTTTAACGCTTCATGATGGACGAATGAGCCAAGATCCACTGGCTGAGGGGGTATTATGAGTTTACTGTTCAAAAGCCGTCAAAATAGTAATGATAAACAAAAAAAGTCAGTATTCTCTGGCGGTTACTTTTTTATTATTAATATTTTTCGCCAAGGTGTGTACAGTCTAGGAGAAATGTGGCGCACGCCATTGGCTTCAATGATGACCATTGCAGTACTCGGTTTGAGTTTAACGTTGCCTGCAACACTATATTTAGTGGTAAAAAATGTGCAGCAAGTGAGTAGTGGTTTTGAGCAAGCCAGCGAAATATCCTTGTTTGTAAAAGAAAATATGAGCGAGCAAGAAACGCAAACCTTAGTTAAACGTTTAGCGCTATATCCCGAAATACAAACTGTGACTTTTATTTCTCGCACTGAGGCTTTGGATGAGTTCAAAGAAATGTCTGGCTTTGGTCAGGCTTTAGAATATTTAGATACCAACCCGTTACCGAATGTAGTTTTAGTCACACCAACACAACGACATAGCCAACCTAATGCAGCTAAGCAATTGCTTAAAAAACTTGAAGCCGAACGCGAAGTTGACTTTGGTAAGCTTGATATTGCTTGGCTTGAGCGCCTAAATGCATTACTAAGTTTGTTAAAAGAGAGTGTAATTACTATTGCGCTATTATTACTTACCTCAGTGACGCTTATTATAGGCAATACAATTCGTTTATCTATTATGGATAAAAAAGAAGAAATACAGGTAATGAAGCTAGTAGGGGCAACCAATACCTTTATACACGCTCCCTTTTTATGGACTGGCATTTGGTATGGCGTGATTGGCGGATTGTTTGCCTTTATTTGTGTAGCATTAATGATGTGGTGGCTATCTGCTGCAGTAAGCAGTGTTGCAGGGGTGTATCAAACCAGTTTTACGCTAATAGGGCTTAGTCTTAATGAGTTTGGCGCGTTGGTATTACTTGCTACTAGTTTGGGTTTTATTGGTTCTTACTTATCGGTTAATCGTTACATCTCAGAAATAGAACCTGATAAGGTTTAGGGCTCTAATATAATTCTTAAAACTGTCATGTTTTAAGTTTAAAATAATAAAAAAGCCAAAGCAAAAAGGTTATTTTTGTTTTGGCTAAATCAATTCATAGGTTATTCAGTCGCCTAGCGTAGACTGACTTAACACTAAAAAAACCACTTGATTTATGATTCAAAAAAGTTTTAAATTCAAGTTAGCACTCTTACTAAAAGAGTGCTAAGATGGTTTCAAATGTTTATCACCGAGGTGAAAAATGAGTAAAGATTTATACGCAATGGCACTTACAGTTGGGCAACAAAGCGCAAGTATGGACGGCTACCTTCAAGCTGTTAGTACTATTCCTATGCTTAAAGTTGAGCAAGAGCAGGAACTTGCAAAAAGACTTCAGGAAGAAGGCGATCTTAGTGCTGCAAAGCAACTCATTATGTCGCATTTGCGCTTTGTAGCGCACATAGCTAAAAGCTACTCGGGTTACGGGTTACCTCAAGCTGATTTAATTCAAGAAGGTAACATCGGACTGATGAAAGCAGTAAAACGTTTTGACCCATCAGTGGGTGTACGTTTGGTTTCATTTGCCGTTCATTGGATTAAAGCCGAAATTCATGAGTTTGTGCTTAAAAACTGGCGTATCGTTAAAGTGGCCACGACCAAAGCACAACGTAAATTGTTTTTTAACTTACGTAAAAATAAAAAGCGTTTAGGTTGGTTTAACCAAGCTGAAGTGAGCACAGTAGCTAGCGAGCTAGGTGTGAGTGAAAAAGAAGTACGTGAAATGGAATCGCGTATGAGCGGCCAAGACATGGGCTTTGATTTAACTGGCGACGATAATGATGACGCGCCAACTAGTACTTACTCACCGGTACAGTACTTAACCGATGGTTCTGCTGATTTAGCTGACGACATTGAACAGCAACAATGGCAAGAACAGTCACATACGCGTTTATTTAGCGCTTTGAAAACTCTCGATGAGCGTTCTCAAGATATTGTTAGTGCTCGTTGGTTGTCAGACGATAAAGCAACACTGCAAGAGCTGGCTGAAAAATACAGCGTATCAGCAGAGCGTGTTCGCCAGCTGGAAAAAACAGCAATGAAAAAATTACAAAGCGCGATGAGTTAATCGCACTAAAAAACTGATTAAGCCCTGCATGAAAATGCGGGGCTTTTTTTTAACTAAAAAAGCTAACTAAAAAGGTTAATAGAAAGTATCGTTTTTCTTGTTCTGCTTACCTCTAGTCACATCTATGTATCTTTTAATTAAATATACGCTCTTTAAAATTAATGAATAAGTTTGGTTTTAATTTAAATACATGATTTTAGTTTGTTTTTAATTTGGGTATATGAAAATATTCGCGCACCTGAGCGACTTATCGCTCAAATCGTAGCCTAAATTAAGTCATTTAATTGCTGGTTTGTTGCCTTTCAATTTCATTTAACGCGAGTATTTACACTCAATATGAACTCATATTCACTAAAGAAAAAAATCTTGCTATCGGTCGTTCTTGCCCTAGCCGTTATTATTATATTGCTGTCGTGGAATAGCTATACCTCTCAAAAAGCGTTACTGCTAAAAAGCAGTATTGATAACGTAAGCCAATCTGGTAAGCAACAGGCTACGAGTATTGAAGATTGGCTAGCTAGTCGCCAGCAGATAATTAAATCGGTTGCGAATAAGGTTGAGGGCAACACGCTCAGCGCACTTCAGCAAGCAGCATTTTCAGGTGGCTTTCAGTTAACTTACTTTGGAGATAGCAGCGGAAAAATGACTGACTCTGATCCCAGTATTGATCGCACCGGCTACGATCCGCGCACTCGTCCATGGTATAAACAAGCACTGCTTCAAAGTAGCACCGTAATTACCAAACCTTATTTAGATACCGCGTATAATCTGTTGGTTGTTTCTATTGCTAAAACCACGCAAAGCGGTGTGGTTGCGGGGGATTTATCGATTGAGGCCTTGGTCGATAGCGTCAATACAATGTCTTTGCCTGCGGATGGGTACGCCATTATGATGCATAAAGATGGCACTGTGATTGCCTACAAAGACGCTAGAAAAGTAATGGCAGATATTACGCGTATTGACTCGAAAATAAATCATCAATTAATTTTATCTAACAGTCAAAACGGTGAATTTACTCTTGTTTACTTTGAGAGTGAAGGCCGAGATAAGCTAGTTTGGGGTGAAAACATTAACAATACAGATTGGCAGTTGTTGTTTGTATTGGATAAACAAACTTTAGAGGCTCCGCTTATTAGTTTATTGTTGACCCAATTAGTGCTGGTTGCAGTAGCACTTTTACTGAGTGTGTTGGCTATTTCATGGTTATTGGGTGTATTGCTCGCCCCTTTGAGCCGAGTGTCGCAAGCTTTATCAACAATTGCAGATGGTAACGGTGATTTAACCCAGCGTATAACTGTTGATACGCAAGATGAAGTTGGGGTTCTGGCTGATAGTTTTAATCGTTTTGTTAGCAGCCAACATGAACTGATCAGTCATATTCGTCAATTAGCTACTGACTTAGACTTTGATGCAGAGAAAAGCTTAATCACCAACCAAAGCAGTGTCAGTGAGTTGCAGCGTCAGCAACAAGAAGTGGCTATGGTTGCTACCGCGGTCACAGAAATGGCGAGTGCAACCCATGAAATTGCCGCTAATGCAGAAAACACTGCAACCGCATCGCAACAATCGGCACAAAGTAGCCGTGAAGGTAAGCTGTTAGTTGATAAAACCAGAAACACGATTAATTCACTCGCGGGCGAAATAGACCAAACTACCACAGTTATTGGTGAATTAAGTTTGCATGCTCAGGCTATATCGAGCATTTTAACTACCATTCAAGAAATTGCTGAGCAAACAAATCTCTTAGCGCTTAATGCTGCAATAGAGGCCGCCCGTGCGGGAGAGCAGGGGCGTGGTTTTGCTGTGGTTGCCGATGAGGTGCGCGTGTTATCAAGAAGAACACAAAACTCTACAGCCGAAATT
Source organism: Pseudoalteromonas sp. P1-16-1b (assembly GCF_001401785.1). Taxonomy (GTDB): domain Bacteria; phylum Pseudomonadota; class Gammaproteobacteria; order Enterobacterales; family Alteromonadaceae; genus Pseudoalteromonas; species Pseudoalteromonas undina. The sequence goes on from NZ_LKGQ01000008.1 coordinate 113,438, forward strand.
TATACCACTATAGAAACCTTACAAAACACCACTAAAAAAGCAGTGAGCTTGATGGACAGCAGTAAGGGCTATGCCAACAATAGTGTGGATGATGTAAATGCTGCCGCACACGCACTAGAAGAAATTACTTTGGCGGTAAATGAGATTTCTGATATGGCGGGTCAAATAGCGGTTGCAGCAGAAGAGCAAACGCAAGTGACCAATGAAATTACTAGAAATACGGTTGCTATTAAAGATGTAACCGATGAAATAACTACCTCAGCTACCGCGCATTTAAGCCAAGCCGAAGTATTAAAAGACAGAGCTACAGATCTAAATGCCAAGGTAGCGACATTTGTTTTATAAATACCATACTTATAATTGAGTTAAGTTAACTGTTGGAGTAAGGCGTTCGCTTACTCCATCAGTTTAATGAAATGGCTTGTTGTTGGGCTATTTGTACATACTTACGTTCTACCAGCTGTGATACTGGTACCAGTTCAAATCCTTGCTCGATTAATTGCGGCAAAGCTTGGCGTAAAAAATCGATAGTTTCGGGGTAGGGGTGTGCTATTGCAATGGCAAACTGATATTTAGTTGCTTTTGACTTTAGCTCTTCTAGCCTAAATTGAAGCTGCTCAGGGGTAGTTATATTATCTAAAAATACATGCCGACCAATATTTTCTACCCCCAAAAAGTTAGCTGCATTTTGCGCCTGGCTTAATTCGGTTGTTCGGCTATCGAGAAAATACAACTGACGCTTTTTAAGTACTTCCATGGTCCACTTCATTGCTTGGCTTTGCTGAGTGAGTGCAGAACCCATATGATTATTAACCCCTTTAACTTGTGGCAAACTCGCCAGTGCATTACCGAGTGTTTGTTGAAGTTGTGCTTTATCCATATTTAAAGTAAGTGCCCCAGGGCCTAGCTTTTTACCATTTAAAGCTTGCATAGGCACATGCAACAGGAGCTCTTTATTTGACTGACTAGCAAGGGTTGCAAATATTTGAGAATAGGGGGTATGAGGCAAAATTGAATAAGACAATTGCCCAGGTAAACTTAGGAATTCTAGGTCACGTTGATGATAACCTATGTCATCGATCACTATGGCTATTTGTTTGGCTTTAACACCATAGGGTGCAGCAAATAGGATTAAAAAAAGCCCAGCTAACACCATTAAATTTATAATTTTCACGTTTTATAATTTTTATTATCTTTAAATAGTTTACCGTTTTTATTGCATGCTAAGTAGCTGTTTTGCTTTTACTAACTGGATATCGGCTAATTCTTCAGCGTTAAAAACGGTGTTTTGTTCTGATTGTTCATTTTTTATTATAACGGCTTTATTTGTTTGTGGAAGTGTTGTTTGATTAATCGCCACATTTGGAGTTACGCCAATCCCTTCAATAGACTCTCCCAGTGGCGTAAAGTAACGTGCGGTGGTTAGTTTTAAGGCGGTATCGCCGTCGCCTAATGGAATAAGTGATTGTACTGTTCCTTTACCAAACGACTGACTCCCTACTATTTTTGCACGTAGATTTTCTTTTAACGCTGCAGCCAGTATTTCTGCTGCTGAGGCTGAATTTTCATTAATCAGGACAACAATCGGAGCACCTTTCAAAATATCGCCGCGTTTAGCGTAAAAAGATTGATTCGAATCATAAAAGCGCCCTTTGGTCGTTACAATTAAGCCATCTTGAAGAAACAGGTCTGCTACCGCAACTGCACTCTTTAAAGTGCCTCCCGGGTTATCTCGTAAATCAATAATTAGGCCTTTTAATGAATGGCCATAATGGTTTTGCATGGCGGCTATTTGCAAGGCAACTTCATGCAAAGTGTGATTAGAAAAGTTATTAATAGCGATATAACCGCTACCTGAGTCAAGTAGTTGCTTAGTTACACTCGTTAGCTTAATTTGTTTTCTACTGAGATTAAATATTAGCGGTGTTTGAGTGTTATTACGGGTAATACTTAGCTGTACTTTACCGTTAGCACTGTCTTTGATGTATTGTGCAACTAAATCAATCGGACTATTTTCTACATAGTGCTGATTAACGGCAGTAATTATATCGCCTGAGCGAAGTCCTGCTTGTTTGGCTGGTGAATTATTAATTACTTTAACAATCGTGGTGCGTTGCTCGATGCTTTTTACTTCTATACCTAGGCCGGTATAGCGACCATTCGTGTTATTAAATAATGCATTTAGCTCATTTTTATCTAAATACTTAGAGTAGGCGTCGAGCTTAGAGTATAAGCGTTCAAATTGAGACGAGTTGTATTCAATATACTCACTGTTTTGCAGTGCTAAATCATCAACGTAGTAGGTGTGAATATTAAACAGTATTTCATTTATTTTTTGGCTTTCTAAGTCTTTAACCGAGCTTGCATAGGCTGTATTTATAAAGCCAAAAAACACTAATAAAACAAATAAGATAAAACAAAAGCAGGGTGCACGCTTTTTCACAGAGGTTTTTTGTTGGCAAATGTGTGTGTTTATCATAACTGCCTCTAACAGGATGCAGCTATTTTGATATTAAATACGCCTGCACCATTTTATGGGATTAACAGCACGTCCTTTATGACGTATTTCAAAGTATAGACCAGAATCGGCTTGTCCACCGCTTTGCCCAACTAATGCAACACTTTCACCTTCTCTGACCATATCACCCACGTCTTTTAGCAAGGTTTGTGCGTGTCCGTATAAGCTCATAAAACCTTGACCATGGTCAAGTACGATTACCCAGCCATAGCCTTTTAACCAGTCGGCAAATACTACTTGGCCATTATCAATGCTATTAACTGAAGTCCCTTCAGATGCAGAAATTAATACACCTTTCCAGTTTATTCCGCCGTGCTTACGTTGACCAAACCTATGCGCTAATTTTCCTTTGCTCGGCCAGTTTAATTTTCCTTTATTACGATTTAAGCCAAGTAGTTCAATTTTTGTAACTTTTTCTTCTTCTTCTTCAAGTTCTTTGATAGTGGCAATCAGAGTTTGTTCGTTTTCTTCTAAATAGCTAATGGAATTTTTGGTTTTATTTAACTGCTTTTTTAGGTTTTGTAAGCTTGCTTGGCGCTCATTTTTAGCCCCAAGAAGTGCTGCTTGTCGTCTTTTTTGTTCTTCAAATAAAGCAACGAGCCTCTCTTTTGTTTTCGCAAGCTCAGCTTGATTTTTTGCAATCTCAACTTGCAGTGCTTTAAGATCATCAAGTTGCTTTATACGAGCTTTATTTAGGTAGTTATAGTAGCTAAGTGTGCGTTCAAATTTGGCGGTATCTTCTTGGTTAAGTAGCATTTTTGAATAGTCATCGCTACCTGCCATATAAGCACTTTTTAACTGTGCTGCTAAAATACGTTGAAATTGGGCTTGTTGTTTTTCAAGCTTTGCCGCGCGTTGTTGTTGCTCTGCTTGCTGTTGTTGTGTTTTTTTAACGGATTGCTCAGCCATATTAAGTGCTTTAGCGTTTTTCGCTATAGCGAGCTCATGTGTTTTTAGTTTTTGCTGCTGTTTAGCTATTTCTTTTTGCTGTTGTTGAAACTCAGCTTGGCTTTGCTCTAAAGCAACTTGTACTTGGGATAGGTCTTTTTTGGTACGATCTTCATTAGCCACTGCAACGGCAGTGGCTAATGAGTTTAGTACACATATACACGCAATGATGCGGCATGCGCTTTTATTCATAAATTATTTCAACACCATAATTGGCGAACCGGTCATTTCTGCAGGTTGTTCCAAACCCATTAAATGCAGCATAGTAGGTGCAACATCGCTCAAGGCTTTACCGGTATGCGCTTGTGCGTCACGACCTACATAAATAAAGGGTACTGGCTCGCTAGTATGTGCTGTGTGCGCTTGGCCTGTTTTAAGGTTTGCCATTTGCTCTGCATTACCATGATCAGCAGTTATTAGTGCTTCTCCACCATATTCTTTAAGGGCATCAACTACACGACCAATACAGCTATCTACTGCTTCACAGGCTTTAACTGCCGCTTCAAATACACCTGAGTGGCCGACCATATCGCCATTAGGGTAGTTACAAATAATGGCATCATAGTTTCCACTTTTTATTGCTGCAACGAGTTTATCGGTAAGCATTTTTGAGTTCATTTCTGGCTGTAAATCATACGTTGCTACTTGAGGAGATGGGATCAGCTCGCGAGTTTCGCCGTCAAACTCATTTTCGCGTCCGCCACTAAAGAAAAAGGTAACGTGGGCATATTTTTCAGTTTCAGATATACGTAGCTGAGTTTTACCTTGTTTTTCAAACCATTCGCCAAGTACGTTATTAAGCGGCGTTGGGCCAAAAGCCACTGGCGCATCAATATCAGCAGCGTACTCAGTCATCATCACAAAGGCACTAAGCTCGGGCGATTTTTTCTTATTAAAGCCGTCAAAATCAGGTTCGACAAAGGCGCGAGTGATTTCGCGTGCGCGGTCTGCTCTAAAGTTGGCAAATATAATGGTGTCGCCATCATTTACTTTTACTGATTCGCTACCTTTTGGGGTAATAGTACTTGCTGCTACAAATTCGTCATTTTCATCGCGCTCATAAGCCGCGTTAAGTGCGTTTACGCCATCTTCATAATCAAAGTCGCTTTCACCTAGGGTGATTAAATTATACGCTTTTTCAACACGGTTCCAGCGGTTGTCTCTATCCATGGCATAGTAACGACCAATTAATGAGGCTAAACGGCCACATTTAAGCTCGCTAAACAAGGCTTCAATACGCTCAATTGATGCTTTAGCGCTGCGTGGGGGAGTATCTCTGCCATCTAAAAAGGCATGAAAGTACACCTCTTTAGCGCCGCGTTTTGCAGCCAATTGTATACTCGCCACTATATGATCTTCGTGACTATGAACGCCACCAGGGCTTAGCAGTCCCATAATATGAACGGCTTTGTTGGCATGAACAGCTTTATCAATGTTTTCAACCAGTGCAGGGGTTGTATCAAATTCGCCATCATCAATGGCTTTTGTGATGCGAGTAAAATCTTGATACACAATACGACCAGCACCTAAATTAACGTGGCCAACCTCAGAATTACCCATTTGACCACCAGGAAGACCCACATCTAAACCCGATGCTGAAATTAATGTATGAGGGCGAGTTGCCCAAAGCTCATCTAATACAGGGGTATTAGCAGCTAAAATGGCATTACTTTGCTCATCTTCTCTGTATCCCCAGCCATCTAAAATCATTAATACCAGTGGTTTTTTATGCTCTGTCATAGTCACTCCTGAATAATTAGCGTTGCTAAAATACACGCTAACATTAATGCCAACATGCCAAGCTTAAGCATACCGTGTTTTATAGCTAGGATCAGCAATGAAAAGAAGATATTAAAAATTTTCAATGAGCTCACTCTCTCAATTGAATATTTTAAAGGGCTAGGTTATTTTTCAGTTAAAAGAGCACTACATTGTGGCTTTCACGCGTGCTTAAACTCGCATTTTTAGCTGATTTGGGTATACTTGCGCGGCTAATCCCTATTTTATTCAAGTATTGAATAGGCTTGTGGGGTAAGTTAAGCCTATGTGTAGGTAAAATTCAGAGTAGCCTAGCAGTGCTCTAAATTGACTTATTGATGAGTGACTGCTCATTGTGTAAGTACAATAAATATGAATTAAATATCTAAAACACCTTGTTTTAGCATGTAACTTTATAGTGGAAGTCGAATGGATCAATATATTGAATTTGTCTCAAATCATCCAATTCTAAGCCTAGCTTGGGTTGCGATTGCGTTTCTTATTGTTAGTGGCGCAATAAAAAGTAAATTTTCAGCAATTCGTCAGATCAATCCTCAGCAGTTAACGTTACTTATTAACCGCGAAGACGGTCAGGTTGTTGATATGCGCGGGCAAAAAGAGTTTAAAACAGGTCATATTGCCGGTGCTGTGCATTTAAACCCAGAAAAAGCTAAAGAATCTGATTTCTCAACCCTTGAAAAGTATAAGAGCAAACCCATTATAGTGGTATGTGCTGCAGGCATGACTGCCTCAGGTGTTGCAACCGCAATGCATAAAGCAGGCTATGAACAGGTTTATGTTTTATCTGGCGGTATGGGTGCGTGGCAATCAGCAAGTCTGCCAACAACAAGCGGTCGCTAATATCTCTTAGCTAAACCGATTAAGGATTAATTATGAGTAACGTTGTTTTATACACCAAAGGATATTGTCCTTTTTGTCATCGCGCATTAGCGCTGTTAGACAGCAAAGGTGTAAAATACACAAACATTGATATTGGCGTTCAGCCAGAGCTTCGCGATGAAATGATCGCCAAAGCCGGTGGCGCAAGCACGGTTCCACAAATTTTTATCAACGATGAACACATCGGTGGCTGTGACGACATGATGGCACTAGAAGCACAAGGTCACCTTGACGCTAAGCTGAGTGCTTAATTTAATTAATTATAATAAATAACAGGTTAGGAATAACAATGAACGAACAAAATCAAAATGCAGCAGCAGAAGCTGATGCAGGCGCACAGTTTACTATTCAACGTATTTACACTAAAGATGTGTCGTTTGAAACGCCAAATTCACCAGCTATTTTTCAAAAAGAGTGGGCTCCAGAAGTAAAATTAGATTTAGATACACGCTCTAATAAGCTTGATGAAGGTGTATACGAAGTTGTTTTAGCATTAACTGTGACGGCATCTATTGGTGAAGAAACTGCGTTTTTGTGTGAAATTCAACAAGCAGGTATTTTTACTATTGCTGAAGTTGAAGAGATGCAATTAGCACATATGCTAGGTGCATTCTGTCCTAACGTGTTATTCCCATATGCACGTGAAGCGGTATCGAACTTAGTAAACCGTGGTACGTTTCCACAACTTAATCTTGCGCCAGTTAACTTTGACGCATTATTTGCACAGTACATGCAGCAACGCACAGCGCAAGCTGAGCAGGCTTCAGCAGACGCATAATTTATGAATACAGCAACATCAGCTGTTACTGTTTTAGGGGCGGGGTCATATGGCACCGCCCTTGCTATTTGTTTAGCCCGAAATGGTCACAAAGTGACTTTATGGGGGCGCAATAGCCAAGACGTTGCGACGCTTGCAGCTGAGCGAAAAAATCAACGTTACTTACCTGATATTCCTTTTCCTGACACCTTAACTCTTGAAGCCGATTTACAGCATGCAACAGCAGCTAGCGATATTGTTTTAGTTGTTGTGCCAAGTCATGCGTTTGCTGACACGTTAAAGCAAATTAAACCGGCTTTGCGCTCTGATGCAAAAATAGCGTGGGCTACTAAAGGGCTTGAGCCAGATACTGGGCGTTTATTGCAAGAAGTGGCAGTGCAAGAACTCGGTGAAGAAGTACCATTAGCAGTGCTTTCGGGGCCAACTTTTGCCAAAGAAATGGCTAAGGGCTCACCAACCGCTATTTCGGTGTCATCAACGTCATCAGCATTTGCGAAACAAATTGCCGATTTATTACATTGCGGTCGCTCGTTTAGAGTGTACAACAATGACGACTTTATTGGCATACAGCTTGGTGGTGCGGTTAAAAACGTAATTGCTATTGGTGCAGGGATTTCTGATGGTGTTGGCTTTGGTGCAAATGCACGTACCGCGCTTATTACCCGTGGTTTAGCAGAGTTATCGCGTTTGGGTTGTGCCCTAGGTGCAAAGCCAGAGACCTTTATGGGGATGGCTGGGTTAGGCGATTTAATTCTAACCTGTACCGATAATCAGTCGCGCAATCGCCGTTTTGGTTTAGCCTTAGGTCAAGGTGAAAGTGTTGATGATGCGATTGCATCAATCGGCCAAGTAGTTGAGGGATTTAGAAACACCAAAGAAGTGTATTTACTCGCGCAGCGTGCTGGTGTTGAAATGCCAATCACTGAGCAAATATACAAAGTACTTTATGAAAATAAAGACATGAAAGCAGCTGCTATGGCCTTATTAGGTCGTGAACAGAAATCAGAATAAAACGAACTGTTAGGTTTTAGGTGACAGGTATTTTGTTTACCTAAAACCTAAAACCTTATTGGGCGTTTGGAAAACCAAGCTGGCGCCAAGATTCATACACAAACACAGCGACCGCATTAGATAGATTCATACTGCGGCTATCGGCTTGCATAGGAATACGCACGCGTTGCTCGTTTGGCAGGGCTTGAATCATGTCATCAGGTAAGCCTCGGGTTTCTGGGCCAAATACCAAACAGTCACCCGCTTCATACTGTGCTTGGTGATGAAATTGACTACCTTTAGTGGTGCACGCATACACTTTTTTAGGCTGGCACTTTTCTAAGTAAGCTTCAAATGAGGCATGGCGTTGTACATGACTAAATTCGTGATAATCAAGGCCAGCGCGTTTTACACGTTTGTCATCCCACTCAAACCCTAACGGTTCAATTAAATGCAGTGCATAGCCTGTATTGGCACATAAACGAATGATATTCCCGGTGTTAGGCGGAATTTCAGGTTGGTATAAAACAATATCCAGCACAATAAGCCCTATAAAATCTGTAATTTGACGGGCTCAGTATACACGAACAATGAATAAAAAATGATATACTGAAAACATTAAATCCAGCTTAAAACGGAAAGATACGTGCATAATCGCAGTTATGAATTTTGGGTCAAAGCCTCTAGCATCGTGACCATGGTCATGGTTAGCCTAATGATTGCGACCAAAGCATGGGCATGGCTGGCGTCGGGTTCGGCGTCAATGCTTGGCTCATTAACCGACTCATTAATGGATATCACAGCGACACTAATGAGCTTTTTGGTTTTATCGTATGCACTGCGCCCTGCTGACGATGACCACCGATTTGGTCACGGTAAAGCGGAGGCGCTTGCAGGGTTAGGGCAAGCAGCTTTTATTGCAGGCTCGGGTTGTTTATTGGCGTTTCACGGTATTGAGCGACTCATTAACCCCGTAGAGCTGACACATTCATTATTAGGTGTTTGGGTCAGTATTTTTGCCATAGTGTGTACATTAGTGATTGTATTTGTGCAAAATAAAGTCGTGAAGCATACAGAGTCAATCGCTATAAAAGCCGATTCTGTGCACTACAAAGGCGATTTAATTTTAAACGCTGCGGTGCTACTTGCTATTTTGCTGGCCTATTACGGGGTACTGTATGCTGACCCTTTGTTTGCGATAGGTGTGGCAGGGTATTTACTTTATAACAGCTGGGATATAGCAACAGAGAGTGCCTCACACTTAATGGATAAAGAGCTGCCCGATGAAGAAAAGCAAAGCATTTTTGAAATAGCGCGTAACCATAATGACGTTTATGGGGTGCACGGTATTCGCACTCGACAAGGCGGTAAAGTTAAGTTTATTCAGCTGCATTTAGAGCTTGATGACAATTTACCACTTATTCGTGCCCATAAAGTAGCAGATGAAGTAGAAGCCATGATAAGTGCTCGTTTTGAATCTGAGGTAGATATACTCATCCACCTCGATCCGCTTTCTGTTTTAGTGAATTCTAAAACTGCTCAAGAAGTAACAGACTCACAAAACTGATAAAAATTAGCTAATAGCGGCTTTCGAATTTCGTCACGTTCAAAAAGTAGCTCGTGTTTTGCATCTGCAAAACTCTCGATTGTTGCATGAGCATGCCTTTTTGCAAAACTATACTGCGCTTTGTTATTAACCACTGTATCGCTAGCTGCACTTGCTATAAACAATGGAATTGGTACGTTTAGATTATCAATCGACTTTAAGAATGATATCGTAGCTGCGAGCCAGCCAAACGTAACGCCACCCAATTGTATGTTAGGTTCTAATTGATAGGCTTGCCTAAAGTAGGTGTAACGCTCCTCGCTGCTAGTAAGTACGTTTTCTGTAAATGGGATTGGGTTGTAGTTGCCTTGTCCAAATGCATAGCAAGAGTGTAAACCAAGCCAAGTGGCTAAGTTAACAATAAATTGCGTTGGTATTTTTGGTACGTCTTTTGTAAAAATATCAAACATAGGCGCAGACAAAAACACACCTTTATAGCTGTTTTCAAAATTAGCTAAATAATCAACTGCTATCGCGCTACCCATTGAATGAGCCAGCATGACTTTTTTACCTTGCCAATGCTTTGAAACTATTTGCTGATCAAAGTTATTAAGGTCATTGCTGTAGTTATTATAATGTTTTACAAAGCCTTTATGCTTATTTTTAAGATGTCTGTAAGAGCGCCCCTGACCTTGGTGATCCATAATAAACACAGCAAAATTATTACAGTATAGCTCCCATATCAGTTCTTTATACTTTTCTAGGCCCTCAACACGCCCCGTACTTATCACTACTGCAGTGGTAGCATTGTTAGGGATTGCGTATGCGTAAAATAACTTTCCTGCAGGTGTATCTAAGTAGCTTTTAGTTAAATGTGAAGTATAAAAAACACTAATGGCCTCTTGATTACTCTCAAGCTGGGCTTCTGAACTATAAAACATGCTTTACTCTTTGATTAACGGCAAGGTTATATTAGCACACAAGCCACCTTGTTCTTTATTCGATAAGACTAAACTTCCGCCATGCGCTATTACCGCATTTTTTGCAATGGCTAACCCTAACCCCGTACCCCCGCTGATGCGGTCCCGGGCATCTGATTGTCTAAAAAACGGTTCACACAACTTATCAAGTTGCGCTTTAGGTACGCCTGGACCATCATCACATATTTGTATGTATATGGTATCACTGTGTTTTAAGCTGATACTAATAGTATGTTGTGCATATTTAATGGCGTTGCGCAGAATGTTCTCTAAGGCACTGGCAATCAACATTTCGTCGCACTCTATATTTACTTCAACATTACCGTGTACAACTAGGGTTTTATTGTGCTGTTTTGCTTCAAACTGAGCATCGTTAATCACATGGTCAACAATCACTTGCAGTGACTGTGTTTGCAGCGATAAAGGTTGGCTATTAGCTTCTAAGCGCGATACTTGCAATACATCGGCTATCATTTTATCTAATTGATTAGCTTCTTTTTCAATACGCAGTAAATACGATTGGCTTGCTTCACTTGCTTGCATTTGTGCCAACCCCGTAGCCATTTTTAAACGGGTTAGCGGAGAGCGTAATTCATGGGATATATCGGCTAATAAACGCTTTTGAGCGCTGAGTAGCTGCTCAAGTTGATCAGCCATACGGTTAAAGTCGCGTCCTAAAACTCCAAGTTCATCTTTTCGCTGACTATTTATCGCCGCACGTGCACTTAAATCACCGTTTGAGAGCTTGATTGCTGCTTGTTTTAAGCTATTTATAGGGGCAATTAAGTTACGACTAAATAAAAAACTTAATGTAAGTGAGGCGATAATTGCAATGGAAATTTTTAACCAAACGGGTAATAATCTTAAGCGAATAAAGAGTGGTCGTTGCTGATTGATATCGATTTCATATAACTCAAATTCTCCTTCAGGAACCCGAATGCGTACAGGGCCAAAAGCTTGGTAATATTCAGTAAAAATAACCTGTGGCGACATGCCCTTACTAAAGTTAAGTAAGCTTAAATCAATATTGTTCTCAACATTTTTACTGATCAACACTTCATCGCTATTTTGTGAATTTAAATAAAGTAACTTACGTTTAGTTAAGCGCGGATGAGTAATAATGTCATTAATTGAGCGCTTGTGTTTATGTGCGCTACGCTCGATACCTCGTGCCAAATATTCTAGGTTTTTTTGCATCGGCCCTTGTAGTGGATCATGGCTAATAGCGTTTATTAGTGAAATATTACTTAAGAAAAAGAGCGCTGTAAAAGTGCCTATAATCGTCAGCCAAAACCACGTAAAGACCTTAAAAAATAAATAATACCGTGGGTGGCGAAGCCAACTAAAACGCAGAGGTTTATTCTCCTTGGATGAAGACATAACCCGTTCCCCTCATTGTTTTAATTTTATCGCCCTCAATATGCTCGGCTATTTTTTTACGAATATTACTCACATGCATATCTATAGAACGGTCGAAAGATGCTAAGCGTCTGCCTAATACATCTTCGCTTATTTGCTCTTTGCTAATTACATCAGGCGCGTGTTTTATCAATAAAGCGAGTATTTCGTATTCGGTGCCCGTTAGTGTGAGGGGGCTGTTATTAATACTGGCCTCTCGCGCAGCAAAATTAATAGTAATACCATTTAAAGAGAGCTTTTTATTAGTGTTATTGCTTACACTATTTATATGTTCAATGCGGCGAGTAATTGCTTTTACGCGGGCAAGGAGTTCTCTGTGATTAAACGGCTTTGGTATGTAGTCGTCAGCGCCGAGCTCTAAACCAAAAATACGGTCAAAGTCTTCTCCTTTAGCGGTCAACATAATCACTGGTGTTAATTTACTTTGCCTGAGTTGCTTCAGCACTTCAAAGCCATCTATAGAGGGCAGCATAACGTCTAGTAATATAAGCGCGTAATCGTTTTGCAAGGCAAGCTCTAAGCCTTGTTGACCATCATGTGCGGTTTGAACGCTAAAGCCCTGTGCACTTAGGTATTCGCTTAATAATTCGCATAAACCGGTATCATCATCAATCATTAATAGTTTCATATATAAAGCCTTACGCGCTGTTTATGGTTTTATTTTACGCGTTTAATGTATCAATAGTTAGTCTTTACATAACCTTTACACTGCTTTGCGTTACTTTGCATTGAGCCGGTTATAGTGAACACACTGGTTAGCAGCCAACAACCAACCCAATATAAAGGTGATGATTATGACTAAAGTAAACACGCTATCAAAATTAGTACTTATATGTGGCTTAACAGCTGCAACGCTCAGTGCGGGCAGCGCATTCGCAAAAGGCGATGGCTATAAACAAGGCCACTCTCAAGCGCGCTTTTTACTCTCTGAGCGAGCAGCAGATAAGCTGGCACTTACGCAAGATCAACAAACACAACTAAAAGCGATTTTTACAGCGCAAAAAACGCAAATTAAAGCACTAAGAAGCCAAGACAAAAACGCACGTAAGGCACAGCGCCAAGCCTATAAAGCGCAAATGGATGCGTTACTGTCAGCGCCAAACTTTGATGAAAATGCAGCGAAAGAGTTATTAATCGCACGCCAAGATAAGAAACAGCAATTGGGGTTAATTAAATTAAAAACCCAGCATCAAGTAATGCAATTGCTTAACGCTGAGCAAAAAGAAAAGTTAGCTAAAATACAGCAGCGAATGAACAAAAAGCATCGCAAACATAAAACATAGCGTTTTAACACAAAGCAAAAAGCCAGCTAAATGCTGGCTTTTTAATATTGTGCGAGCGATTATTTAAAAAAGTCATCTTCATTTTTTGCCATCATTGCTTCAATGTCTTCAATCATGTCTTGATTTAACTCATCTGCAGAGGTGATGGGTGCTGAAATTTTATTATTTTCAAACGACCACTCACCTAAGTCAATAAGTTGGCAACGCTTTGAACAAAAAGGGCGATGCGGACTTTGTGCTGACCATTCTACTTTTACTTTGCAGGTTGGGCAGTTAACCATAGTTGGCATAATTTACTCTCAAATTGATATAGGCTTAGCTGCTCAATTTATCGTTAAGCAACTAAGCACTTTATTTAAAAACTAGTGACACGGTTTATCTCAGCCAGAGAGGTAACGCCCTCTGCTGCTTTTCGAAGACCTGATAAGCGTATGTTATTAAACCCAGCTTTAAGTGATACTTCAGCAATTTCTAGTGAGTTACCCCCACGCATAATAATTTGTGCAATTTCTGGAGTAACTTTCATAACTTCATAAATACCAACACGGCCTTTGAAGCCATCTGTACAGTTTTCACAGCCTTTAGGGGCATATAAAACCATATCCTGTATTTGCTGTTCACTAAAGCCTTGGCGCATAAGTTCTTCACGCGGTAATTGCTCTGGCGTTTTACATTTAGAGCATAACCTTCGGGCTAAACGCTGGGCGATTATCAAGCTGATTGAACTGGCCACATTATACGCGGGTACGCCCATATTTAACAAACGAGTAATCGTTTCTGGTGCTGAGTTAGTATGTAATGTAGATAACACTAAATGACCGGTTTGCGCCGCCTTAATAGATATTTCAGCAGTTTCTAAATCACGTATTTCACCGACCATTACTACATCGGGATCTTGGCGTAAAAATGCCCGCAAAGCGTTAGCAAAGGTCATGTCGGCTTTAGTGTTTATTTGTACTTGGTTAATCCCTTCGAGGTTAATTTCTACCGGATCTTCGGCGGTACTAATATTTCGCTCGGGCTGATTTAGTATATTTAAGCCCGTATACAGGGATACGGTTTTACCCGAGCCAGTTGGGCCAGTAACTAAAATCATCCCCTGAGGTTGATTTAGTGCATCGAGGTAGAGCTCTTTCTGTTCGGGCTCATAGCCTAAAACATCAATACCTAACATGGCACTTGATGAATCGAGAATACGCATTACAATTTTTTCGCCCCACAAAGTGGGCATAGTACTAACACGAAAATCAATACTTTTACGTTCTGTCACTTTGAGTTTTATGCGGCCATCTTGTGGCTTACGTTTTTCAGCGATATCAAGGCGCGACATAACTTTTATACGGGCAGATAGCTTACTGGCTAAGGTATTTGGCGGGCTGGCTACCTCATGCAAAATTCCGTCGATACGAAAGCGAATACGGTATTTATGTTCATAAGGTTCAAAGTGAAGATCCGAAGCGCCTTTTTTTATTGCGTCCATTAAAATTTTATTAATGTAGACAATAATAGGGGCGTCGTCTTTGTCATCGTCTTTAGGCGTATGATCTTTTTGTGGCTCAGAATCTAGTTCAGCAAACTCTTTAAATTCATCCTCACTTAAATTAAGGCTACCTGCAGCATCCAATAGTTGCTCAATTTTATGGTCAAGCTGTAGGTAGTCAACCACCACCACTTCACACGATAAACCGGTGCTAAATTCAAAGTTTTCAAAAGCGCCGTAATCGGTAGGATCTGAGGCGGCAATATATACTTTTCTGCCTTTTTGTACCAAAGGTAAAATATGATGCTTGCGGATCAGCTTTTCTTTAACTAGCTCGGCAGGAATTTGTGCAACATTAAAATCTTTTAAATCAAAAAAAGGCACTCTAAACAAATCAATACATTGCTCAGCTAAATCGTTGCTATCTATTTTTCCGCATTTAGAAATAAGTTCTGCGGTTGACGCAAAGTCTTGCTGCCTAGCTTTTACGGTATCGGTATCAACCCGGCCGAGGGTAATAAATTTTCTTAGTAACGGTGAGTTAATATTCATTGCGCACCTGATTTAATCCTTCTTTACTCAGCAATTTATCAGAAAAAAGAAAGGAATACATTAATCGTACCAATGCAGCAGATAATTTACCGATAAAAATATCAGTTTATTGCGCTGTGATTGGGTCAGTCACTCTATATTGTAGACTTTGCTTGCTGTAAATAATAATTATGTAGCTTAAGTAAGTCTTGTTTTACATCGTTTAAATCGCGGTTATTATTTAAAATATCATCCGCTTTTTGTTGTTTATGCTCACGAGACATTTGTGCGTCAATTATTTGTTTTGCTTGTTCAGAGCTTATATTGTCACGTTTTGTGGTGCGGGTAATTTGTATTTCTACTGGTACATCAATCAGCAAGGTGCGATTACAGTAGCGATCAAGCCCATTTTCAAATAATAACGGGGCAACTAAAACCACATAGTCGCTTTTCGCGTTTTTTAAGTCAGTGAGCAGTTTAGTACGAATTAAAGGGTGCAACAGCCCATTGAGCCATGTTTTTTGTTCAGGATTACTAAAAATCCGCGATCGTAGTTCGCTACGGTTTAATGAGCCATGTTCATCGAGTATGTCAGTGCCAAAATGCTCAACAATAGCTTTTAGACCATCAGTGCCAGGTTCAACTACTTGGCGAGCTATAATATCAGCATCAACAATAGTAATGCCTAGTTCTGCCAACATATCGCTAACTGCGGTTTTACCACAGCCAATCCCGCCGGTTAGGCCCAGCACCCAGTTATTTTTATGGTTTTGTGTATTACTCATAATTAGTAACCAATAAAATTAAAATAGCTGTTTTGTAGTTGTGTCCCCCACAGCATAGTGATCCAACCGGCTATTGCTAAATAAGGGCCAAAAGGAATAGGGGTTGCTTTGTCTTTACCTTGAATACTCAGTAGGGCAATGCCAATAACAGCGCCAACTACGCTTGAAAGTAAAATAATGGTCAATAACGATTGCCAACCCAGCAGTGCGCCAAATACAGCCAGTAATTTAAAGTCGCCATAACCCATACCTTCTTTGTCAGTAATTAGCTTAAACAGCCAAAACACGCTCCATAAGCTTAAGTAACCACATGCTGCACCAATAATGGCATCGCTAGGGGCTATGGTATAACCCACAACTGAGGCGATTAACGCCAGCCATAAAAGCGGTAAAGTAAGCTGATCTGGCAGCAACATGTGATCAATATCAATAAAAGTTAGTGCCACTAATATCCAAGTAACTACTATGTATAATAAAGCCTGCTCAGTTGCGCCAAAAGTGTACGCAACAACTAGGCTTAAAATAGCGGTAATGGCTTCAACGATTGGGTAACGCACTGAAATTGGGTTATCACAGGTTGCGCATTTACCCTTTAAAAATAACCAACTAAATATAGGAATGTTTTGCCATGGTTTAATGGCTGCTTTGCATTTAGGACAACATGAGTTGGGCTTAACTAAATTAAACGTGTCAGTAGTTTGTGAAGTGGTTTGTTCAGTCTTTGGGCTGGTTAGTTCATCGGCTAATAATTGGCGGCATTCAGTTTGCCATTCTTTTTGCATCATTAGTGGCAAGCGATATATCACCACATTTAAAAAGCTACCAATACATAAACTCACCAGTCCAATCGTGGTTAAGTAAAACCATAAATGATTTTGCATCGCGTTGCTGATATCAATAAAAAAACTTTGCATTTATTTTACCTAAAACTAAATTCTGTGTTGATAATACAGTGGTTTTACATAAGTGCAAAATTAGGTTCGAGGTTCGAGGTTTGGGCAACGGGCAACGGGCTACGAGATGCGGGGAACCACCGCGTTTTAATTGTTCTGTAGGCGGAGCTTTATGTCGCGCAAGGTCATTATTCACAAAGAGGTTAAGAGACGCTTCGTTTTTAGAGGTAGTTAAGTTAAGGTTAATGGGCTGCGAGCCTCGAACCTCGAACCCCGCGCCTAAAACCTGTCTAAACAACTGAGCCTAGTTGGAAAATAGGTAAATACATGGCAATAATTAAGCCACCCACTAATACACCGAGTACCGCCATTATTAACGGCTCTAATAGGCTTGATAAGCCATCTACCGCGTCATCTACTTCTTGCTCGTAGATAGTCGCAACTTTTGCCAGCATGCCATCAAGCGATCCTGATTCTTCACCAATGGCAACCATTTGTATTACCATATCAGGAAATATTTTTGAGTTACGCATCGCCCAGTTCATTTGATTACCTGAGCTTACCTCGGCTTTTATTTCTAAAATAGCATAACGGTAAACTGCATTACCTGAGGCACCAGCTGCAGAATCTAGTGCATCTACCAGTGGTACACCGGCAGCAAAGGTGGTCGATAAAGTACGCGCATAGCGCGCCACGGCGGCTTTATTTAAAATCATGCCAACAATCGGGAGCTTAAGTATGGCGCGGTCAGTGGCATCACGAAGTTTTAAGCTTCTTAAATGGGCTTCTTTAAATATATAACCAAAGGCAACCACTGCAATGAGCGCTATCCACCAGTTGGCTTGCATAAATTCAGAAATACCAATAACAAATAAGGTAAAGGCGGGCAGTTCGGCGCCAAAGCCAGCAAAAATATCTTGAAATTGCGGTACTACAAAAATTAACAGAATAGAGGTAACAATGAATGCCACAACTAAAACAGCTGCAGGATAAAACATAGCTTTTTTAATTTTTGATTTCAGCGCCTCTGACTTTTCTTTATAAAGCGCAACGCGGTCAAATATTTTATCTAAAGCGCCCGACTGCTCACCAGAGGCCACTAAATCGCAATATAAGTCATCAAAATAACGGGGATGCTTTCTAAGCGCCATAGACAATGGTTGCCCAGCTTTAACTTCATCGCCAATAGTATTCATTAGTTTGGTGACGCTTTTATTGGTGAAGCCCGAGGCTATCATTTCAATGGATTGTATCAGCGGTACACCGGCCATCAGCATAGTGGCAATTTGTCGAGTAACTAAGGCAATATCTTTTGGAGTGATTTTTTGTATACTCTGTAAACCAAACAATGGTTTGGCTTTACGCTTTACTTTTGAGGGGGTAATGCCTTGTTTGCGTAATTGTGCTTTGACTAATGCAATACTAGATCCCGTAAGCTCTCCTTCAAGCTTTTTTCCGCGTGCGCTTACACCAACCCATTGAAAGGTATCCTGTTTATCATTCTTTTGATTTTTAATATCTCTACTCATAATTTACACAGTAGAAAAGGGCTAGCGCCCTTCTCTACTTGTTATTAACAAAGGTTAGGTATTCTTGTTTGTGTTGAGCATGTACCACCAACCGTAAAAACAAATGTTGAAGAAGGTGCAGCACCAGCGGCAACTGTTGGAGGAGTTAGCGTGTAAGTAAAACCACCTGCACTAGCTGTCCCTGTGGCAGTGATTACACCTGTTGTTTCTGCGATTGCTACTGATGCTAAGTTATCATTTGCTACTGGAGCAGCAATACCTAAGTCTGCATATGAATCACAAGATGCAATAATATTATTATTTTCCTGTAAGCATTGCGCCATAGTGGTTTTTACAGATGCAGCAGATGTTTTAACTTCAGCAAATCGAGCCTTTAAAGTATAGTCCTGATAAGCAGGCAGTGCTACGGCTGCTAAAATACCGATGATTGCTACTACAATCATTAATTCAATTAGGGTGAAACCCTTTTGGTTCTGTTGTGTCATTGTTTGCATGTTTCCTCTCCTAAAGGATAATGTTGTGGTAAGCCAAACGGGTATAAGTTTTTAAATATAACTTATGTGTTCACTTAACCTGTTACTACAAAAAAATAAGATCATTTTACCAAATTTAGTGCTGTGTATAAGCGGTAAAATATTCGCCGCAAAGACACGCACTGCATGGCGGTTATTCGTTACTCGTCCCTTATTTGAGTATAAACCTAACTATTAAAAGCTAGTTATAACCCGTGTAAGTTACAAGTTAATTATAAAAATAAACCCTGTCGCTTATTTTTACTCTGTCCCTTACAAATGTTTTTTCAGTCTTTTTAACTAGTTGAAAATTTAAAACTAGTCAATGTGAATGAGTCTAACACTGTTTATTGCGCTTTTGTATGTAAAAACACTATAAAAAACGCATTAATTTAATAACTTGTTACAAATAATCCTTTTGAATTATTTAATGCCCTTTTTTAAAACCTGTCAATCAATTAGCGCAAGAATATATAAATAAATTTTACATTATTTACTCAAATCGCATCGATAAATCGATTGATTGTAAATTTTTTGTAAGCGCGCCACTTGAGATAAAGTCCACACCAGCTTGCGAGTAGGCTTTTAGTGTTTCTAGGGTCATATTGCCTGATACTTCTAACTTAGCGCGCTTATTTGTAATGCTAACTGCTTGGCGTATTTGCTCTGGATTAAAGTTATCTAACATTATGATGTCGGCGCCAGCGTTAATGGCTTGCTCTAGCTCATCAAACGATTCAACCTCAACCTCTATAGGTTTATCGGCATGATTTAGCTTAGCTTGAACTACTGCGTTATTAATTCCTCCACAAGCCGCTATGTGGTTTTCTTTAATTAAAAACGCATCAAACAAACCAATTCGGTGGTTTGCACCGCCACCACACTTAACTGCGTATTTTTGCAATGCTCTTAGCCCAGGTATGGTTTTACGAGTATCGAGTAGTTGCGTGCTAGTACCACTTAGCTCTTTTACATAATGCGCTGTGGTGGTGGCTGTGCCAGAAAGCGTTTGTACAAAATTAAGTGCAGTTCGCTCAGCCGTTAAAATAGCGCGAGCAGAGCCTGAGGCGGTAAATAGGGTGCTATTGGCACTAACAAAGTCGCCATCGTTAACGCATATGTTTACAACCACACTTGGGTCGACTTGTTTGAACACTTCAATGATTAGATCTTTACCACAAAAAATGCAGTCTTCACGGGTGATCACTTTCGCATTGGCTTGCTCTGCTTGCGGAATAAGCTGTGCGGTAATATCGCCTTGTTCTGCGCTTTGGTTATTTAGGTCTTCATCCAGTGCTAAGGTAACAAGTTGGCTAATTAGGGTATGCGAAATAGACATGAAAAAGCTCATAGTAGATAATAGATTAACTAAATTTTACTCTGTTTAATTAATAATTAGAAGCAGCTAACAACTAAACTAAAAAGCCAGCGCTTAAATAACGCGTTAATCATATTTTATCGTTTAGTATTACGCTATCTTTATGGGATTAAATCTATTAGCATCTTGATATACATCAATTTTGGTTGATTAACTTGAGCGCTGCGAGCTACGGGTAACGGGATGCGGGTAACGGGCTATGGGCAGCGGGCTACATAAGTTTTAAATAAATAGTATGAAAATAGATTCTTTAGGCGTTATAAATAATATTAGCCAGCGGGCGTGTAGCCACTTTGATGAGCGACCTGCTCACTGCGATATTTCGCTGTTGGTTATTCATAATATTTCATTACCCGCTGGGCAATTTAACACTTCTTACGTTGATGACTTATTTATGGGGTGTATTGATTGCAATGCGCACCCTAGCTTTAGTGACCTAGAAGGGTTTAAGGTATCAGCGCATTGTTTTATTAAGCGATGCGGCGAAGTTATACAATATGTTCCTTTTGAAAAACGTGCATGGCACGCGGGGCATTCCAGCTTTGCTGGGCAACAAAATTGTAATGATTTTAGTATAGGTATAGAGCTTGAGGGCACAGATACAACTAACTACACCGATGCGCAATATCAAAGTTTAGCTGCATTGGCGCACGCTATTATGCAGCGTTACCCAAAAATAACAGCCAGTAATATAGTAGGGCACTGCGATATTGCCCCTGGGCGAAAAACCGACCCTGGAGAGAGTTTTAACTGGCGTAAGTTTTTTAACCTAATTAAATAACTAGGGTCTGTTGACCTTTCAAGGTTAAATTTGCAGCAGTCTGTTTGGTATTTAGGCAAGGCAGCGCCTATGTGGTGTGGTTATTCCCCATAAATAGGCGATAA